>JASURT010000258.1 GCA_030446435.1 Candidatus Ozemibacter sp. | reverse complement strand
TAAAATCGAGGCGATGTGGGCTCGAACTTTCAGAAAAATTTCACAAACTCTTGCAAATTTGGTTTGGTCTGTGTTACAAAATGTTTGACCGAATTTTTTCATTGAATGAGGATATAAAATTTTGGCCAAAAAACTTGTTCCGCCTCAGGCTACCATTCGCCGGCTGTCAGTTTATCTTCGCTATTTAAGCAGTCTTGAGAATGATGGGGTAAAAGTAATTTCGTCTGCTGATCTCGCAACTCGTCTGGCCCTCAATCCGGCCCAGGTTCGCAAAGATCTCGCCTATTTCGGCGAGTTTGGCAAACGCGGGGTTGGTTATTCGGTAAAAAAACTTCGCGACCATATCATAAAAATCCTGGGTCTGCAGCAGGTTCGAAGCGTGGCCATCATTGGCGCGGGCGGTCGGCTTGGCCGGGCACTTGCCCTTTATACAGGCTTTGAAAAAAGAAATTTCAAGGTCAAAGCTTTGTTCGACATCGACAACAGCGTCATCGGCACCACACTGGCACCCGAAGCCGGCGCCGTTCTTCATCTTGATGAACTCCCGAAAATTGTAAAAGAAAGAAACATCGAGATTCTAATTTTAACCATTCCGGCAGAGGCAATCAAGTCTGTTTACGACTACGTAATGCTTTCCGGAGTTAAAGCGGTGCTGAATTTCGCGCCATTCAAGCTCATTTCGACCGAAGACGTGGTTGTACACAACGTCGATCTTACCACCGAACTTGAATCGCTAAGTTACCACCTTCGTCTGAAAGAATCCGGAATCGACATTTCCCCTGAAGAAAACGGCATCGACGATACCGGCTCTTGACACAATTTCAGGTTGGGTGCTATTTTAAATTCTCAGCATCCTATTTTCAGGAGTTTTCATGAGCCTCAATATCAAGTCTCACCAGCATGAAAACGATGTTACAGTAATAGACATTCAGGGCGAAATAACCTTTGAAAACTCAGATGAGCTGCGCGATGTCATTGATCAGCTTATCGAAAACAACCAGATTAGAATCGTAGTCGACCTGGCTCAACTTAAATATATGAGTTCTGCGGGAATGGGCGTATTGGTTCACGGTTTAAAGAGTTCCCGGTCCAAAGGCGGTGATCTTCGCCTGATCAATCTGGGCGCAAAAATGCGCCGGGTTTTTCTCATTACTCAATTCACGCATCAATTCATGGTTTACAATGATCTAACCGAAGCTGTCAACAGCTTTAAAACCGACGCAAAGCAGGTGATCTGATATTTCTCTACCAGATTTAATTGCCGCTGTTAAGAAATACAACAAAGACGCTGATTTTGATCGTATCGAGCGAGCTTATAAATTCGCCGAAGAATGCCACAAAGACCAGTTCAGAGCCTCAGGAGAACCTTATTTTCTTCACCCTGAATCTGTTGCGATGATTGTGGCCGACGAGCTTAGACTCGATTCAACCTCTATCTGTGCCGCCCTTCTTCACGACGTAATTGAAGATACACCGGCCACTGCCGCAGACATCGCAGAAATGTTCGATGAAACCATGGCGCAACTGGTAGAGGGCGTAACCAAGCTCAACAAAATGTTTTTCAGTTCGGCGACTGCCGCTCAGGCCGCCAACTTCAGAAAAATGCTTTTTGCCATGACCAATGATGTCAGGGTTATTCTTATCAAGCTTGCAGACAGACTTCACAACATCAGAACCCTGCAGTTTCTGCCACCCGTCAAACAAAAATACGTGGCGCGTGAAACCATCGAGATTTATGCTCCCCTCGCCCATCGCCTTGGTATCAACAAGGTAAAAAGCGAACTCGAAGAAACCTCTTTCAGGTTTTTGCAGCCTGAAAAAGCCCAGGAAATCAGTGAATTTCTCAACCAGGCCGGTCTTGAAGGCGATCAAAAGCTGAAAGAGGCGATGGACCAGATACAAAGCCATCTTAAAGAAGTAAATATAAAAGCCGAGTTGTCGGGACGACCAAAGCAGGCTTTTTCGATTTATAACAAAATGCTCAAATACAATACCGATCTGGCCGGATTGTATGATTTTCTCGGCATCAGGGTTATCACCCGCTCAATTAAAGACTGCTATGCGGCTCTGGGCACGGTTCACAAATACTGGAAACCGATTCCCGGCCGATTCAAAGATTACATCGCAGTTCCCAAACCAAACATGTATCAGTCTCTGCATACGACAGTAATTTTCGATGGAAAACCGCTCGAAGTGCAGATCAGAACTGAAGAAATGCATCGCATCGCCGAAGAAGGCATCGCGGCCCACTGGGATTACAAAGCCAGCGGCAAGGATTCGACTCCTGATTACAAAGAAAAGCTTTCATGGCTACGCAACCTTATCGACTGGTACCAGGAAGTAAAAGACGCTTCTGAATTCATGGAAACGGTCAAGGTTGAGCTGTTTCAATATCATGTTTACGTTTTCACCCCGAAAGGTGAAGTAATCGAACTGCCCAACGGCAGCACTCCCATCGATTTTGCCTACATGATTCATACTGATGTCGGTCATCGTTGCATGGGCGCAAAAGTGAACGGCCACATCGTTCCGCTTGAATACCGACTGAAAAATGGTGACATAGTATCTATCATCACCAGCAAAACGCAAAAGGGCCCCAGTCGGGACTGGCTGAAAATTGTCGGCAGCGCAAGTGCGCGCCGCAAAATTCGCGTCTGGCTCAAAAAAGAATTTCGTGATGAATATATCATCACCGGCGAGCGTGAGTTCCTTGAAACCTTCAGCAAAATGGGCGGTGACCGGGAAACTGAAAAAACTTTCAAAACCAACGCTTTTGCAGCAAAAGTCAAAGACCTCGGCTTTCCATCGGTCGAAGAACTTTATGCCGGCGTTGGCGCAGGCGAAGTGCGTGCGCAACAGGTTATCGGCAAGCTTTTTCCTGAACTGGTCGTTAAGACCGCGCCCAAAGAAGGACGGCAGACGCGACGCGAAAAACAGCGCAATCGCCGTGACAAGGGCCCCAGAATCATTGTTGGCGGTCTGGAAGACACCCTTATCAAGGTTTCGCGCTGCTGCAACCCGATTCCAGGCGATGAAATCATCGGTTATATTACCCGGGGCCGTGGCGTGACCGTCCATAAAAAAGACTGCCCCAACGCGCGCAATCTGGTTTCTGACACAGAAAACCGCCTGATAGATGTTCACTGGGATATGGGCATACCAGATGAAGCCGAACCGATCGGCGAATATCTCGCCAAAGTTAGAGTTGAGACTACTGACCGCAAGGGCATGCTTAATTCTGTTACCAGCGTCATTGCCAATCAGGGCGTAAACATTCATTCAGCCACTGCGAAAACGACGAAACAAAAAACCGGCCTGCTGGATTTTTCGGTTGAAGTGCGCGACTCTAATTCGCTCGATAGCCTGATAAGAGCTATTTCAAGGCTTATTGGTGTCACCAAGGTATATCGTCTCGAAAACCAGTCAGGAAAGAAATAGCTATGGCGGCAGCCCGCAAAAAATCAGTTGCCCCAAGCGAAATTGAATCGGTCGACCTGATCAGTCTTCTCACGGTTCCTGGCTCAGAAGGTATTTACGAAGCCGAAATTGCCATACCCGACGAAGATGATTACGCAGATATACCCGCTATTGAAGCCACAGAAACACGAACCGACGATCTCGATTCACTTACGGCGATGATGGGAGCGACTTCTGCAAATCCTGTGCGGCAACCGGAGAAAACTGATGCCGGACAGATTGAACCGACAAAAATTTCAGCCGAAAAACGGCCTCTGGCCGAGAAAATTGAGATAGTTGAAAACGATAGTCTTGAACGAATTGCCCAGGAAGTCAGCCAGTGCCAGAAATGTCAACTGTGCCAAACCCGAAATAAAACTGTTCCGGGCGTTGGATCGGGCAAGGCAGATCTGGTTTTTATCGGCGAAGCCCCCGGTGCCGACGAAGATGCAAGCGGCATACCCTTTGTCGGAAAGGCCGGCCGGCATCTCGACAAGATTCTTACTGCAGCCGGAATCTCGCGTGAAGAGGTTTTTATCTGCAATGTTCTCAAGTGTAGGCCTCCGAACAATCGTAATCCTCAACTCAGCGAAATGGTCAGCTGCACACCCTTTTTACAAAGGCAGCTGCAGCTTATTCGGCCAAAGCTTATCGCCTGTCTCGGCAATGTGGCGATAAGATATGTGATAGCCCCTGACACGCCGGGTATTACCAAAATTCACGGACAATGGTTCAACTCAATATTTTCGATTCCGACAATGGCCATGTATCATCCGTCTTATCTAATTCGCTCTGAATCAAGAGAAAAAGGCAGCCCCAACTGGCAGATGTGGCAAGACATTCAGAAGTTGAAAAAGCGCTATGACGAGGTTCGCGGCTAAAAAGCAGCTTCGAGCTTATCAAGGTTTTCGAGAAGCATTACTCCCATCGACTCAGGAAAAAGAACGTAAAGGTTTCCCCGGCCAACACTTATTTTTGGGTAAGCAGCCTGAATGATTCTTAAATAACCGCCCTTGCCGATTATACCAACGTGGGTATCAGTAGCATAATAGATGCCTTTTAGGGTCAAGGCCAGTTGTCGAATCGTTTCGTTCTTTTGCAATAGCGCGATCAGATACATGCTATTGTAGGCAGTATTGTATTCCCAAAGCATGTTCTCATGGGTGAAATAAATCGATGAAGCCCGGTTAGCAAGGGCATCGATATTTTTCTCTGTTTCGAAAACCTTTTTCCAGTTCTGTAATGCGCCTTTATAAGTATAATCGTATGCTTCGGGTTCGAGCAGATGCACGCTTGAGCCCGAATTCTTCCGGCTCACCGCGATGACTGATTGAAAATTTCCCGAAAAAATATCAGCATAGGTTTCGGGCAATTTGGCGATGGGCTGGAACGGCACCAGAGGAAGCCCGGAAGAGCCAATCTTTTCATCATTATTGACGAAATCGGCGAAACCCAGGTGCAGAACCGTAGAAATAAGCATACTACCGTTCGACAGATGAATGAAATGTTTGAACGGCTCAGAAAGTTCGCAGGCGAGCTGTCTGTT
>JASURT010000039.1 GCA_030446435.1 Candidatus Ozemibacter sp. | reverse complement strand
GGTAGCCGCGCAAAGTTTTATCATAAAGGTATTCGAGTCCTTCTAGGCCGTGCTTGTCGGTTCCGGTAAAGCCTATTAGATTCGAGGCGAGATTTTTCTGCGGGTAATATCTGCGATAATTACTTTCGAGAACGACTCCAGGAATATTGAACTTTTCAATTTTTATCGCAAGATTAGGCTCAAGATCTTTATAAAGGGGAAAATACCCGCTGCGATCGCCCAGACGCGCCAGTATCTCTTCGCGTGTCATTGGTAATACTGTTGCGAGACTGTTTGCCGCTTCTGTGGGAGATTTGAGCTCTCGGGTGTAGATGTTGACCGTATAGGTATCGACCGAAATTGCAAGCTCAACGCCATTTCTGTCAAGAAGGCTGCCCCTCTTCATATCGAGAACTCTTTTGGTCGCGTGATTGTGCTGGGATCTGACTGACCATTGATTATGCTGAAAAACCTGTAATTGAATCAGACGCAGAACGAAAATCAAAAAAATAACCAGGGCAAGCGACAATAGAAGAAGCGCTTTAAGGGCTCTGGTGTTCAGCTTGAATCTTCTCATTCATGCTCTCCCACAAAACACTTTCGTGCTGCCCGAAGCCTGGCAGACCTGGCCCGAGGGTTGTGCCGTATTTCTTCTTCTTCAGCAAAAATAGCTTTTCGGGTAAGAATTCTGAGTTGTGGTTTGTTGCCACAATTGCAAACAGGAAAACTGGGTGGGCAGGTGCAACCCTTGTGGAGTTTCTGCATGAAATTTTTCACGATTCGGTCTTCGAGCGAGTGAAAAGAAATTATGCAAAGATGTCCTCCTGGATTTAAACAGTCTAAGGCGATGCTTAAAAAGTTTTCAAGCTCGCCAAGCTCGTCATTGACTGCAATTCTTAAAGCCTGAAATACTCTTGTGGCTGGGTGGATCTGGCTCTTAGCCCGAAATTTTGCCGGTATGGCTTCGCTGATAACTTTTGCGAGTCGATCTGTGGTCGAAAACGGCTCGGTTTGACGTTCTTTGATGATGGCATCGGCAATTCTGCCCGAAAATTTTTCTTCACCATACTTTTTGAAAATGTTTACCAGTTCAGCTTTTTCAAGACTGTTTACGAGGTCGGCCGCTGTCTGTGGATTGTCTTTATCCATTCGCATGTCGAGTGGGCCGGGTTTCGAAAAAGAAAAACCCCGTTGCGGGTTGTCTAACTGATATGATGATACGCCAAGATCAAGCAGAATCCCGTCAACGGCTTTGACTTCCGCCAGCGGCATAATTCCCGGCAGGTCAGATGCGTTGGCCTGGAATCTCATGATTCTGTCGTCTTTTAAGATTTTGCATGAATAATCAAGGATCTCTGCGTCACGATCGATGGCTATCACTTTGGTAATGCCAGGAAATTTTTCAAGTATGGCGCGCGTATGTCCGCCCAGACCAAAGGTCGCGTCGACAAAGATTTTTCCGTTTTCGGGAAAAGCATTGTTCAAGACAGCATTCATAAGAACGGATTGGTGTTGTGGTATAACTTTGTTCATTGTTTAAAGCCTTCCGGCATTGTCAGATAAATTAGTTTTCTGGGAACTATCATACCAAGATCGTTCTTTGCGACCGTTTCGATACGGGCCAAAGACTGAAGTTTCGATATTTCAGCTCTCAGGTCAGAGTTGCCGTTTTCGAGAACGGAAATGTTCTTTTCGGCCTTTTTGATGCGAAGCTTAACTTCGATCATTTTTGTAGATTGCCAGACATACAGAGTGAACATCATGCTTAAAAGCAGAATGGCTGTAAGGTAGAGCCTGATCATCTGCCGTCGTTTGGCAATCATCGCAGGCTGAATTTCTTCTCTGGCACCGGTTCTTTGCACGGGTGCAGAGTTAGGTGTGTTCAGCAGTATTTTATGTTGGTTGGCCATTGCATTTCAGACTTGGTACATGAAAAAGGGAAGAAACCCTTTTGAGATTTCTCCCCCGCGTGAGTTACGTCAGGATTATCTCTGTCTCACAGTACCATGCTGGCTATCAAATTCCAATAGTGAGCGAACATTTTTTTCGAGATTTTCAAGGGCTTTTCTTTCATTCCCCGGTAAACTGCGGATTTGGTTGAGAATTTTTTCTCCCGCGCCCGGGTCGTTGTTAACTTTGTGCTTGATTTGTTGCAAAAGTCTGGTTTCTACGCTTGAAAGTAAATCGGTGCGCTCGAGAATTTCGCTTTCGGATACTGATCGGCTTATTGCTCTGCGGGTAGATGCATTTGCATAGTTTCGCATTTCAGAAGCAATGTCCGGTTGCATGAAATTCAAAATTTCTTTCATGAAGGTTTTGCGCTGAGGCTTGTTGTTAACCGCTTCAACCCCAAAAGTGAAGAACATCAGTCGGTATCCGTCTACAACCTTAACGCCCGCAACGCCGGACGATTTTATGCCTTTGGATTTTGAGTTCGGCTTGTGGTTTGGCCCGGCCATCTCGCTTTCATCAGCCATGTCACGAGCTTTTTCTTCGTAACGCGCGATTGCCTCACCGCCGGGAAGTACGTCGACTTCGTCAGGCCATTTCTGATTATTGGCTCCATCACCGCCAAATATCTGAAATGTCTGATTGCCGGCAAAGCCATTCATGCCTGAAACGACATGAACATTAACGTCGTCCTGAATGAAGCTTAACTTACATTTTTGTGAAAGGAAAGCAGTGTCTCTCAACGAGAAGGCGAGATCCTGACCATCAAGCACAAGTCTTCCGCCTGATTCAAGAAAATCGTTCAATGCTTTGATTTCACCGTCGGTTAGAGACTGCTGCGGGGTCGAGTCTTGAACAACAACGAAAACCCAGCCATTAAGATATCTTTTTAAAACTTCGGGTCGCAAATCGCCGTCCAGAACCCTGTCCCAGGTGTCGAATTTGATTCCGGCGCTGTTGAACATTTCTGTTAGTGCGGGTCCGGCCGGAGAAAAGGTGTCGGTCATGACCAGAAGGGCGTGGCCGGTTGAGGCAAAAGGTTCTTTAACATAAAAGGTCGTTTTTATCGTCGATAGGGGAATGCCTTTGCCTTTCAGCGAAACATTCAAAACAATTTCTGAATGAACTGGTGCGTTTTCGCTTACTTTGAATTTTAAAACCGGAACGAGATCGGTTTTTTCGGGGCCGGGCAGACGGGTCAGGTTAACCGAAAAGGTTTTGGCGTTCAAAAAATCAGAATCGGTCTTACAGTTTATCAATGCGGTTTTTAGGCTTTTTCTACCAAGATTGCGAATGTTGAGATAAAGTGTAACTTCTTCACCAGCAGCGATTCGCCCGTCTTTATTCTTGTCTTCAAGCATTGAATCTTCTATTTTCATGTATGGAAGATTTGGAGTCGTGATTTCCCGAAGGGTTTCGAACCATTCGGTTTCGCGGCAAAAGCTCAGGCGTTTATAGCGATTCAGATAGGTTTTAAATCCCTGGCGATTCGGGAAAAATATTGAGATACCACGGGTTTTGCGAAATTTTTCGCCAGAAGCAGCTAGACCGGCCACGAGGCCGCCCTTTTTCTTTTCGCCGATTATGGCTTTGTAAAGATCGTATGCAGCTGCTTTGGTGGCTGAACTAACGCTTGTTTTTCTCATAAGTTCAAGAAAATGGCCAAGATCGATATAATCGCCGTAAGAATACTTCAAGGCGTTATCGCGGCATTTTTCTATTTTATCAATGTCAGAAATGTTTTTTCGCAGGGTGAAGCAGAAATCGTCGAGTTTCTGGCGAAACTTATCAATCTGCTGCAGATTGAAAAGTGACAGGACAACTGCGGTATTTCCCTGTGAACCGCCGCTGTATGACTGTTTGTAGGTTCTGATTATGATCTGGCCAAGGTCTTCGGGACCCATATCCGGCTTTTTCCGTAAAGAATCGGCAATAAGGTCATAAGGCCAGCCTCTTTCGGGTTCCTGGTCAGGAGAGCCAACCTGGTAAAGAGCAAATGGTGCGGCTGCCCAGCCGACTTCAACCATCTGCATCAGACAGGCATCGAAACCGAGCAAGTCTATGGGTTGACCAAGAATTGACTTAACCTCGGCGAGTGTTTCGCGCAGGGTTGGAATATCCATTGAGGAGTGGGACGTGTCGTCATAGGAAATATTGTAGGAAATATTGCTTAAAGCAGCGTCGAATCCTTCAGAAAAACTAACTGGGGGTGAGTCGAACTCCATAATGCTTGGCTGAATTTCTTTCCAGCCGGTGCCATGATTCCAGAGAATCAGTGCATACTTTTTGGCGGGGTAATTTTCGTGTGCCCATCTGACGAAATCAGTCAGGGCCTCGGGACTGGACATGTCTACTTCGCCAAGGTCTTCAACCATTTTCGAAGACATTTTTTTCGGATTTTTGTCGCGGGTTACGTAAAATCTTCGGGTACCCGACCATTTTAATTCTGAATCATTCGAAAAGTTACCGTTGCGGTCTATTTGCGCAATATAGGCAATTTTTTCGTTGGAACCAAATTTTTCAAGCTCGTTAATGTCAAGAGAGGTACCGCTTTCAAGGTTGTTGTCAGCGGCCATGAACAGCATAAAGGTCCATTCACGGGTGGGTGTGTCTGCCGATGCGACAGAAGTTATCAATAGTGCGGCCAATAAAATCAGCAAACCAATTGGCGTTTTTATACTCTTATAATCCACGCTTTTCCTCCAATTATGGTTCCGACGAATACCTCAATTATACGGTTCAATGGAAGTTCTGTCAATTAAGGGGAAAATTGTCTCATCTTTGTACGGTTGCGTTAATACCCGCTTAAATTCAGCCGTTCAAAAATCAACCCGGAAAACCGGACTTAAGCGGCGCAATTACCTGCTCAAATTTTTTGCTTTAAAACAGCAACACAAAAATACTGATGGAAATGTCGTTGCCCAGAGACATTTCAACGCTACGCATCTACGTCTTCTCAATTTTCTTGCTTCAAGCTCAACTCCTGATATTCGAGGAACCTTCAAGAATCGCCTTCCATGGCGATCTTAAAGGTCGGCAAACCTCCTGTTCGCCGACTCGAAATTCAGGGTTTCGCTTTCAGAGAAAATGGGAAGACTCCGACACCTTCGCTTTTGAAAAACCTCTGGGCAACTCGCTAAAATAAAAGCCTTTCAAAATATTCGGGCAGGTCTTTGCAGAGCGTTCGCCGAAGTTGGGTAAGCGGCGCAATTACCTGCTCGAATATTTTGCTTTATAACAGCAACACAAAATTTTCGGTTTTTAGAGAGGGGTTTGACTTTGTCTTGTAAATATAGTATTGTATAGATCTAACTTCCGGAAAGGGAGGATTGCTTAAATGGCTCGTGCAAAAACCATTAAAAAAGCTGGCGCTGCCAGTGAAGAAAAAGCAACCAAAAAAAAGGCAAAAGCTACAGGAGTTGAGGCCAGAGAATACTCGATGACTGAGACCTTCGCCAAAGGCGAAATGATCTATCACAAAGTCTGGGATGACACAGGCGAAGTAATCGAAGTTGGCACAACAGACGATGGAATCAATAAAATTAAGGTTGCATTTGAAAAGGTTGGAGTAAAAAACCTGCGAATGGGTTAAATAAAAATTCCAGCTGAAGAAAAGACCCGGTTCTCCGGGTCTTTTTTCAAGTAGAGGAAAGTTGTTGGAGGGGTTCCAGGTTGGACAGCAGATTTAGTTTGCGGCAAAGAGGCTTATGGTTTCTCAGGCCGTGCACAAGAAAGCTTGTCGGTTTCTTAAGTCACAAAGATTCTCGCCTGAGAGGTGAAGGGGCGAAATCACTCGGTAAAATCGGTGATCCTGAATCGGTTGAACCATTGATCGAAGCTCTATTAAGAGAAAAACAAGACGAGCAGATGCCTCTCGCCCTGGCAGAAATCGGCGATCCATCTTCTTTGCAGCCTTTGCTGGCGGCCTTTAAAGAAGCTGATCGTGAAGTCAGGCCAAATATTGCTTTGGCCTTAGGTGCATTTAAAGACCCCCAGGCGGTTTCGGCTTTGATCGAGGCACTTTCTGATCTTGATCCAAATGTTAGATTCAATGCAATTACATCATTAGGCAAGCTTAAAGACAGTTCTGCCGTTTCCAATCTGCTTGGTTGTCTTGGTGAGTCTAATGAATGGATCTTTCTAAATGTTGTTGATGCTCTTGCCAGACTTGGTGCACATCGAGCCACCAATCCTCTGGTTGCTTTTTATTTAAAAGAAAGAAACGAGCGCAAAAGATCGGCGATTATTACTGCTTTAGGCAGTATTTCCGATCTTACTTCAGTGCCGACCCTTACCAAAGCGTTAAGAGATACTGATGATCGCGTCAAGGCGAATGCGATTGAAAGCCTGGGCAAACTAGGCCTGCCGGCAGAGAAAGTAATGAATCTGATTCAACCCTTTTTAAAGCATCCGAATAACCGTGTGCGCGGCAATGCTATGGTGCTGGCGGGAAATCTCGGTAAAATTGAGTTGAAGCCCTATCTGCAGATGATGCTTGACGACCCCGAAAAGTGGATTCGGGCAACCCTGGGCTATGTTTTGTCAGTGGTTGATCACTCTGAAGCATTGCAGATGATCATCGAGTTGCTGAAAGATGAAGATCCCGATGTGCGCAAGAACGCTGCGCTCGCCTTGTCTGAAAGGGCAAAAGAAGCCCAGACTGAACTTCTGGTTAAAATGCTTTCTGACTCGATTCCGTTTGTAAGATTGCAGGCTGTAATCACCCTTGGTCGACTCAGAATCGTTTCTGCCGTTCCCTGGCTGGTAAAAATGCTGAAAACTGATCGGAATTTCAAAATCAGATCAGCTGTAATTACGAGCCTGGGGCATATCGGCGATAAAACTGGTATACCAACGCTTCAGGGCGCTTTGCGTGACCGCGATTCAAGAGTGCGTGCCAACGCCGTCGAAGCTGTAGAAGAAGTTTTGGGCGAGGCCTGTATTCAGGTTTTAAGGCCGATGCTGAATGATCCTGACAACCGAACCCGTTCCAATGTAACCAAGGCTTTATTTCGTCAGGGGGATGTCGAAGTAATCAACGATCTTGAAAAAATGCTCAACGCCAAAGAAATTTCGACAAGAGTTTCTGCTGCGTATGCTTTAGGGCAGATTGGGCTTGCTCTCAAAGAAATAGATGCTTCGCCATTGCACGATCCATTGAAAAGTGCTCTTGAAAAGGTTGAGCCTCCCGCTGATTATGTGCCGGTACAAAAAGAAGTGGTTGATGAGCCGGTTGAAAAAAAAGAAGAAGCAATTGTGCCAGATGGCAAAGAAGAATTGCGCAAAGTTTTTCTCGATCACTTCAAGGAAGGGCGTTTAAAGCAGGCGCTTGATTTTGCCCTGGAGTATCTGAAAAAATATCCTCACGATCTGATGGCGAATTTTTTCGTTGGAAACCTGAATTTCCAACTAAGCAGATTTGAAGAATCGATCAGGTTCTTTCTCAAAACAATAGAGCTCGACCCTTTTCATTTGCAGGCGCACAGCAACCTCGGAATTGCCTGCTATCGCTGCGGAAAGCTGCATGAAGCCATAGAGTATTTTAAAAAGGCGTTGAAGCTTAAACCAGATTTATCGGTGATAAGGTTCAATCTTGCAAGCCTTTACCTTAAGTCGAACAAATGGGAAGAAGCCATAAGACAGTTCGAAGAGGGTATAAGATACAAAGAACCAACTGCGAAAATTTTGTCAAATCTGGCATTTGCCTGTCAAAAGATCGGGAAGTTCGAAAAGGCTTTAGACTGCTATAAAAAAGCCGCATCTCTCGATCCATCGGATGCGGGAATTTATTATAACTGGGCTTTGATTCTGGCCCGTACCGGTAAAAAGACTGATGCAATCGAAGTTATTCATAAGGCCCTTAAAGCGGTACCGGTTACTTCGCCTGGTCTAAAAACCATAAAAGATCTTCTTGAAAGATTGAAAGGCTAGGGCGAAATTCACAGCAGGAGTAAATTATGGAAAATCGCCTGATGACGATCATGTTTCTCGACATGCAGGGATATACAAAACGAAGTGCCCAGCAGACCATCGAAGAAATGAAGATTTTTCATGATCAGATGTTCAAATTTGTTTCTGATATCATCGACCGTTGGAATGGAAAGATGGTCAAATCACTTGGCGACGGTTTTATGGTTAGATTTGAATCGCCAACCAACGCCGTGCAAGCCGGAATAGAAGTTCAGAGAAAGCTTGAAGCCAGAAATGCCCAGATGATGAACCCTGACAGCCTGGTGCGCTTTCGAATCGGCATAAACACCGGAGAAGTCGGAGTAGACGAAAATGGGGACCTTTTTGGTGACCCGGTTAATATTGCTTCGAGAATTCAAACCTTTGCCGACACAAATGATGTTTTTATTTCTGAATCAACTTTTCTTGCCATGAACCAGAACGAGTTCGGTGCCGTTGATCTTGGAGCCCAGGAACTGAAAAACGCAACCCGCGAAATAAGAATCTACAAGGTTTTAAAAAATGGCATGCCTGGGTTGATGCCTGGTAATGCGAAAAGTGCCGTTTCATCGCGCAAAATAAAGATTGGCGCCATCGCCGCCATCGTTGCCATAATATTCTTGTTGATTGTCTTTAGCGGAATTCGGATGCTGAAGCGAAAAAGAGCAGAAGCAGAAAAGCATAAGAGATCAAATACCAGTCAGACAGCTCAAGCGGTCAGGGAAGAAAAAACTTCTTCGCTTACTTTGCTTGATTTAAAGCCGAATGATAAAAGGTTGAAGTTTGATTCTGCAGAGAGCCGGGCTTTTGCAGAAGTTCACAAAATGCGTCAGGCCAAAAACTATGCTGCGGCAGAGAAAATCTGCGTTAACATGATCGGCAGGCTGCCTGGTAACAAAAAGCTTCCATGGGGTCTCATTCTTGCAGAACTGTTTTTCGAACAGGGTAAGAAAGAAAACGCCGAAAAGTTAAGCGAAAACCTTCTTCGCAAAGAGGTTCCGCCAGAGCTTAAAGAGCGATTGCTCGAGCAGATTAACCGATTGAGAGAAAAATATAAAGCATAGTTTTTGCGCTCTTCGGCAGATACTGCAAATAAAAACCGGTCACTTCGACCTCTTTAAAGAGGCTCAGTGACCGGTTCAATTCTTGTTTATGACCTTTATTGCTGCGGTTAGATCAGGTTCCAGCCGCTTTCAAACGCTTTCTTGTTAAGTTCAAGGAACTTTGCAGGCACTCTTTTTTCGATCATTTTCGGCCAGATATCTTTATCGATATTGGTGAGTTTTCTTGCAAGAACTCCAAGAAGCACAACATTCAGACATTTCTGATTGCCAAGCTCTTTGGCCTTACCAATGGCATCGACTGAAATGGTTTCAATCGAAAGAGAACCAAGCTTTTCAAGTATATTTTTCGGATAAACGGCATTACCGGCAGAAACAGACATCGGAAGAATGTTCTGGGCATTGCAGATAACCAGACCATTTGGTCGTAAAAATTCAGACCAGCGAAGAGCTTCAAGTTGTTCGAAAGCGAGAAGAATATCGCATTCGCCTTTTCTGATCACCGGCGAATCGATCTTTTCGCCAAATCTTACATGGCTTACGACGCTGCCGCCTCTTTGGGCCATGCCGTGAATCTCAGATTTCTTTACATCGTTGCCCGCTTCCATGGCACATTCTGCGAGTAGATTACTGGCTAAAAGAGTCCCCTGTCCACCAACTCCGCATAAGAGAATGTTAGTAGTCATTATTATTCCCCCTTTTCCTGAGTGATCGCGCCAGGTCTACAGACAGCTGCGCAAAGGCCGCAATGAACACAAAGAGTTGCGTTTATCACAGTTCTGCCGTCTTCAGGGCTGACTTCAATGGCCGGACATCCGAGTTTCCAGCAGATTCCGCATTTTACACATTTGTCGCGGTTTATCGATACGAGTTTGATTTCAGGCTTGTAATTCTTCAACAGGAAACATGGTCTTCTGGCTATGATTACCGAGGGTTCTTCATCGTTAAGAGCGGTTTTCAAAGTAGCTTCTACCTGTTTGAGGTCGAAAGGATCAACGGTATGGACGTTGGTAACGCCACATGCTTTAGCCATGGCTTCTAGATCGAGAGTTTTAGTGTCCTGGCCTTTAAGTGTTTTACCGTTGGCTGGGTTTGGCTGATGGCCGGTCATGGCGGTGATCGAGTTGTCGAGAACCATGGTCACGTGTCTGCCTTTGTTATAAACAGTATCAATGAGCCCGGTAATGCCAGAGTGGATGAAAGTTGATTCACCAAGCACAGCCACGAGTTTACCGTGAATTTTTTCTTTCATGGCTTTTTCGATGCCCAGGGCATTGGTTACGGATGCGCCCATGCAGACGATAGTGTGCATAGCATTATGAGGGGCAAAAGCGCCGAGACTATAGCAGCCAATATCGCCGGTTACCGTGCAATCAAGCTTGCGTAACACGAAGAAAACACCTCGATGTGGACAGCCGGGGCATAAAACCGGAGGTCTTACCGGAATTTCTTCTTTGGTTTTTTCGATTGTTTCAGGGGTTTTGCGGGTAACGAATTCGGCGAGAGAAGCATGAATTATATCCGGGTTCAATTCGCCGCAAACAGGAATTTTGTCTTTGCCGATGCATTTGATTCCCATTGCTCTGACTTCGGTTTCGATGAATGGATCGTTTTCTTCAATCACGATCAGAGTTTCTACCATTTGAGCGAACTTTTTGATAAGCTCGGTTGGCAGAGGGTTGGTGAATCCGAGTTTCAAGAAGGCGGCATCAGGAAAAACTTCGCGGGCATAGCTGTAGCTAATACCTGAAGATATGATTCCGACTTTTTTATCGCCATCTTCGATTCGGTTCCATTCGCAATCAGAACCTACTTTCGCGAGTTTTTCCAGTCTTTCTTCAACTTTTACGTGAAGCTTTCTCGCGTTGTGAGGCAGAACGCAGTATTTTTCCATTTTTCTTTCAAACTGCCGTTCAGGTGCCTGGGCTCTTTCTTTGAGCTCGACGATTCCTTCAGAATGAGAAATTCTGGTAGTACAACGCAGCATTACAGGAGTGTCGTATTCTTCAGACATTTTTATCGCGGCGACGGTCATGTCTTTTGCTTCCTGGCTGTTGCTCGGTTCAAAAAGAGGCATCTTGGCCATGCGCGCATAAAAACGGTTGTCCTGCTCGTTTTGTGAGCTGTGCATTCCCGGATCATCGGCGGAAACAATTACCAGACCAGCATTTACACCGGTATAAGAAACGGTAAAAAATGGGTCGGCGGCGACATTCAGGCCGACATGCTTTTGAGCACAAAGAGATCTTGCTCCGGCGTAGCATGCGCCAATAACTGTTTCCATAGCGGTTTTTTCATTGACTGACCATTGTGCGTCAATTTCATCATAGGTTCCGCAATATTCAAGTATCTCTGTTGATGGGGTGCCGGGATATGCTGAAGCAAATCTAACTCCTGCCTCCCAGGCGCCTCTGGCAATTGCGGCATTTCCAGAGAGAAATGCGCGATTTCCTGATTGCATCATTCCTTTCTCCTTCTATAATTTAAGTGAAAAAAGTATAACATATCGGTACAGAGAATTCTAAAAAATCCCACAGGTTAATGAGCGAACAAGTCGTTTTAAAAATTTTCTATCAATCGATAAGAAAGCAAGCCTGAAAAAAAGAAGTTTATTCTTGCCTGTCGGGCCTCTAAAAGTTAACATCCAGAAAAACACCCGGGAGAAGTATATGAAGATTCTGGTTACCGGAGCCGCCGGATTTATTGGGTTTCACCTTAGCATAAGCCTTTTGAAAAGAGGCAACGAGGTTGTCGGCTTTGACAATCTGAACGATTATTATGATGTAAAGTTAAAAGAAGACAGACTGGCAATTTTGCGTAATCACCAGTCTTTTCACTTTTATAAAGGTGATCTTGCCGATCAAAAAGCAGTTGAAAAGTTGTTTGCCGAGAACAAGTTTGACCGGGTAATAAACCTGGCAGCTCAGGCTGGTGTCAGATACAGTCTTGAAAATCCCAGGGCATATATAGATGCAAATATTGTCGGTTTCATGAACATTCTTGAAAGTTGCCGACACAATAAGGTCGAGCACCTTGTCTATGCATCTTCCAGCTCTGTTTATGGTTCGAATACGCAAATGCCGTTTTCGGTTCACCATAACGTAGATCATCCGGTTTCACTCTATGCTGCTTCCAAAAAGGCCAATGAGCTAATGGCTCATACTTATTCACATCTTTTTGGTTTACCAACGACAGGTTTACGATTTTTTACAGTTTATGGCCCCTGGGGTCGCCCTGATATGGCCTTGTTTCTTTTTACCCGAGCCATACTTGAAGATAAGCCAATCAAGGTTTTCAATAATGGAAAAATGAGCCGTGACTTTACCTATGTCGATGATATCGTCGAGGGTATAGTAAGGGTTTCAGATCGAGTTCCCGCAGGCAATCCTGACTGGTCGGGCGAAGATCCTGACCCGGCTACGAGTAAGGCCCCATATCAGGTTTATAATATCGGCAACAACGAGCCTGTCGAGTTATTGCGCTTTATCGAGATAATTGAAGAGAAAACCGGCAAAAAGGCAAGCAAAGAGATGATGCCAATGCAGCCTGGCGATGTGCCGGCCACCTTCGCCGATGTCGACGATCTTATGCGCGATACTGGTTTTGCCCCTAACACCTCACTCGAAACGGGTGTGGGAAAATTTGTCGACTGGTTTCGCGATTACTACAAAATCTAAGCGGTTAGATTCTCGCGATAAAAACTTTCCCACAGCTCTTTTTCTTCATTCATGACGAAGAGAGCCATCTGATCACGTAAAAGTCTGATACAGAAGTCGGTAAAGGTTTCGCTGTCTTTGTTCAGGCTGTTTTCTTCGTGATAGGTGAAAAGGATTGCCATCAGTCTTGAACCATGCATCAACGGATAAGCTGTGCAGATTACATCGTCTTCAACCAGCTGGGTTGTGGCTTTGTGATTAGGGTTGTTGACGAGGGCGTTCATTATTTCTATTTCAGCGACACTCAATTCCAGCGCGCGCGAGCGATCAAGTCTTGAGGTAACTTCGTTGCTGCCGTCATTGTGAACTCTCGCGACTATCGCATCTTTAATGCCGACAATTTTGCCGAATTCAAACAGAATTTTCGAGAATGGCTGGTTTTCTTCAGAAGGTCGACTGAAAACCATGGCTTTTATGCTGTCGAGCTGGGTATGCAAAGAGGTAATATTGTGGTTCAGGCGGTTATTTTTTTCTTTGAGTTCCTGACTTTGCAATGCTGTCTTGATTGCTGAAGCGCAATGCTTCAAATAGTAGCTGAGCGTGTTTATCATCTTTTCAGGGTTTTCTTCCTGACCAAAACGCTCGAGCATCATCATGCCGAGAACTTTGTTCTGATGCCTTACCGGAATATATGCGACGAGTCTTTGTAATGGCCCGTTCGAAATTGCCATGGAAGCGGCTTTTTCAGGGGTTATCTGTGCGTTTATGATAACAGGTCGCCCTTCATTCAGAACCGGTTCTAAAGCCGTGGGATTGTTTCTTGGTATGTCTAACAATCGGGGTGAAGCTTTATGAGTGTCGAGAATTTCGTTGATTCGCTTGGATGATTCAGCCGATCTGAAAATGTGCAGACAGGTATTGTCGAGTTTGAAAAGTTCTCTCGCCTTGGTTTCAACAAGGTTGGTAAGAGAGTCTATTTCGGTGCAGACGTTCATGACTTCTGAAAGCTCATCGAGTATAAGTTGCTTATATTGCAATTCAGAGAACAATTCATCGTTTGTGGCCTTTACTGATGCCAGTTCAGCCATCAAGCTCGAAATCTGGTTGCTCTGGTTCTGATCTTTTGCATTAAGAGCCTTGAGCTTTTGATTAAGAACTTCAATTTCAACCGCTCTTTCATTGGCGCATTTCAAGGTTTCTTCGAAAGCTCTGTGATTTTCTTTGTTTTCCAATGAAAGCTTTTCAAGATTACTAATGGTTTCGACCAGCTCTGCTTTGAGCTTTTCGACCTGGTTCTTAAGAAAAATTTCTTCAGTCCTGTCTTCGAAAAGAATCAGCAGTCTGGTATTGTTTTCGCTATCTTTAAAAGAAGAAATTCGACAGTTGAAAAGATGCTCTGTTCCCTGCTTCGAAGTTATTCTGATTTTTTCAAGCGACCTTTTGCTGCCACTGGTAACCACAGATTGCATTACATAAGCCATACCGTATTGTTCAAGCTCAGGAAAAACCTTCAGCAGATTTTTCCCGCCGAGATCAGAGGGGAATATTCCGTTGCGGTCGAGTTTGATTTTATCAACATTACCTTCCGGGTCGGTAATCATCCATCCTTCTGGAATCTGTTCAGAAGTGTAACTTGAAGAAATGGCGCGGGTTGAACTTTTGTAAAGCAGTTCGTTGAGGTAAAAAATTCTTTCTTTGAATATCGAAGTCAACTTGTGAGCAAGAAAAGCCGCTGCGCTTAAACCGGTAATCATTACAAAAGAGTTTGAGACAGCCCAGCCGGTGCATTGGCTTAAATCACCATACATAGGAGAATAGAACTTTATGTGAGTTAAAAATTGATATTTAACCAGCATTGTGGTTAAAAACCACGCGCCAACCCCGAGACTGGCGTAAACTGCTCCGGTGCGAAACCCCATGACTGCTCCGGCAACCGTTACCGGAACCACAGCCAGAAAGAAAAGGGGGCTTTCAGTCGTGCCGGTGTATCTTGAAATCAGGGTAATGAGAACAAGATCGCCTATTACCTGAGAATGCATTACATTGTTGAGTGAAAGCAGGTTGAAAGGCACGTCTTTTAGAGCTTCGAGCAACATTAGATAGATTATCGAAACAATCTTCAATGCCACTGCCGGTATGGCTGCCAGTGACCTTACACCCTTTTCTTTGATGTTGTTGAGAAATCTGGTTAAATAACTTCCCATGAACCTTTTAAGGCCGTTGAAACCGTGAGACAAAGCCATTTGCCGCGAGAGCATCGAGAAATGAATCGTGAAAAATACATTTAAAATGGCGAGAAGACAGCAAAGAACATAAATGGGTTCAATCTGAAAACTCATGCCGAAAAAGTTTTTGCTGATGATGCTGAAGCCAAAAATCAGGGGAATTGACGCCCAACGCAAGGTTATAAGCCCTCGGGCTATCTGAAGTTCTCGTATTCCTGAACGGTTGCTTGTCATAATGGCCTCCTGAACAACTGGCAAAAAGGTAAAGTTCAGAATGTCTATCGGCAAGCGTCCTGTTTTCGTGCAGTCTTAAATCAAAAAAAATCAGTCGAGGTTAAAACTCTTTATGAATAAGCCTCTGGAAATGATTTCAGAAAGAATTGCTGCCCGGCCTTTTCCGGTCATGGTTTTTAAGGCCCATTTTCTTTTTATTGCTTCTTTGGTGGCATTTTTCATGTCGAGAATCTCGGCAATATCTTCATTTGATGCTTTTCGCCATGAATAATTGGCTGGGTCTGCCGGCCAACCCTGCTGCAACCAGCCTTTGAGAAGAAAGGGAGGATGATGACTGGTGCCGGCAATCGAAACCGATAGTTCAGACGGCAAATCTTTAATAAGATTTCTCAAGGCCAATGTGTTCAAAATGCGTGCTCTTAGAAGTGAAACATGGCGAATGATTTCATCGCTTGTGGCGTGAAACTGAATTCGCATTGATTGGGGCGAATCGACCTCGATGCTGATCGGAAATCTTAAAGGCGATTCTATTTCAAGCACCTTGACCACTTCTTTAACAATTCTGTTTTCAGCAATGATTCTGATTGCAATATCGACAATTTTATCTTCACTGTTGTTGCGGGCTGCAATGATTCTGGGAAAAGAGCTGTCGGTTCTGCTTACATTGTGCAATTCGGACTTAGGCATTATTTCCAGGCTTTCAATTTTTTGCGCCGGAACAAAATCTACCTTCTTAACCTGGTCGAATGCTTTTCCTTGCCAGTGCTCTATCCAGGCAGACTGAAGAAGAGATTTCATCAGATCTCGCGAATCATCGAGCATTATTTCCTGGGCGCTTTCGCTGTAAATTTCCCATTCCGGGGCTTTTCGGGCCAGATTGATGTCTTTGCAGAAGTTCTCTATGCCTGAATGAAACTTAAAAAGCTCATTCTCGTCGCCTTGTGCAATAAGAAAGAGTTTAAGACTGCCTGGTTGAAAAATGATTTCGTATACGGGCTCATGAGGAATGTTTACTTCCCGGACAAATTTTTCGCCAAGAAATCTGGCGGTAAAAAAAGTGTTGGCCGAAATCTGATTCCAGCTGATTACCTTGACAATGGTGGGCTGCTCATCGCTGATAACAGGATAAGCAGACCTGGCAGAATTATTTGGCGCCGAATAAAAATCATTGAGCTGATTCAACTCTGAGAAAAGCAGCGGAAGTGCAGATATTGCCGAACCAATGGTTTTTACACTGACCGGGGCATGGTCCGGGTTTTGATAATTTGAACGGTATACGGTAAGCAACTTTTGAACCAGGCCGCTTTTCGCATTCGTATCAGAAAGGTTTGTGATGTTTTCGTTGATTTTGTCTAAAATCTCGACCGAAAGCTGCGAAATTTTGTCGGTCATTTCAGGGTAAACGACGGCAAGCTGAATGCCGCTGTAATTTTTACTTAAAGACCAGGTGGCACCATCGTTTTCAATTCTCTTCGCAAGACTTTCAGAACGATTGTCATATGCACCGGTGTCGGGTGCTTCAAGGGTGTTTTTCAATTTAAGAAAAAGGGCTTCTGATTTGTTCTCGTCATTGATCAACGGCGGGTCAAAGGTGAAAATCACTGAACTGATTTCGCCCGCTGACAAGCGGTTTGATAACAGACCAGGGCATAAAATGCTGAATAAAGTTGCCAGGAATACGAACAAGACCGGCGACTTCGATATGTACCTACTTTTCATGAAAAAAGTATAACATAATTTGCCTGTAAAATTACCAGATTGATTTTCGGACTTTTTAAATGGTTGCATTTGCATCAATAGGCTATTAGAATCGAAATGTATACTATAATAAGGCTGTAATTATGGTTCTATGGGAAAATGAGATCGGGTCTGCCCTGGTTGTTGCGGCTGTTTTTCTATTGCTTGTCGGTCTGGGTGAGATTCTAAGAGGATTGAACTTCTGTTCCCAGGAAGGAACCAGAAAATTCGTTCATTTAACCGGCGGCATAGTTTCGTTGAGTTTTGCCTATATTTTTACCTCTCATTGGAGCGTTCTGGGTCTCTGTGTGGCCTTTGTGACCCTAATGGTAGTTACCAAAAAACTGGGTCTGCTGCCTTCGGTGCATGGTGTAAAAAGAAAATCTTCCGGCGATCTTCTTCATCCAATCGCGATTTATCTGACTTTCAGTCTTACCAACTACATGGAAAGGCCTGATTATTACCTTATTTCAATCATGGTCTTGTCGGTGTCTGACGCATTGGCCGCGATCATCGGCGTTTCATACGGTTTCAAGGTCTATCGGGTAGAAGAAGAGAAAAAAAGTATCGAAGGTTCTTTCATTTTTCTGCTTTCTACTTTTCTGATCGTGCATCTGGGCCTTTTGTTGCTGACCAGAACCGGAAGAATGGAAAGTGTGCTGATTGCCTTGCTGGTGTCGGTGCTGGTGACCTGTTTTGAAGCACTGTCGCTTGGGGGCGCCGACAATATACTTATTCCATTCGGCACTCTGTTTATCCTGAATAACGTCTCGAGGCTTCCGATTCATTCATTGCTGTTTCGACTCTGCTCTATCGCGATCATATTTTTGATTACCTACGTAATCGGTAATAAAGCCAAAAGGCTTGGCTCTTCAGGAATTATCGGCATGTCGCTGGTCGGTTACGGTGCATGGATTCTGGTTAACCCGAACTGGTACATACCGGTTTTTATCTGCACCATACTGGTTTCATATTTTGATTTGTTTCTTGAAATGCCCGGCAACCAGGATGAATTCGTGAGGGTTCGCCCGATTTTTTACATGTTCATCGGCTCATTATTCTGGATGATAGCGGCAAATCATAATCTTGAAAAAGAAAGCCTTTTTTTCGTGCCTTATGTGGTCAGTTTTGCTGCGATTCTCAGCATTCGCTGGAAGTGGTATCAACGTGAAGGTAATCTGATTTCAGGGCGAAAAAGAAAAATTGTTCCGGCCTGGGTCGTTAACGGTAACTATCTGGTCAGAGCTTTTTGCCTGTCTTTGGCATTTCTGGTGATCAATTTTTTTCTTGAAGTCAGATTAGACCCGATTTTTTCGGTAATTTCATGTATGACCGGAATCATGTTGTCTGATCTTCTTTACTGGGGAATGGGCAGTAGATACCATGGCAAATGGACCAAGGTCGGCTTTCTCAGAATGGGATTCATTTCGACCATGTTCGCTTCGGTCGCTGTTTTTGTGGCCAATCTCTGGTTTTACTGATAACCAGTTTCAGTCTTACTGGCTGACAAGCTTCAATGGATTCTGGCTGAAATCTGGTAATTCGCCGGTTTCTTCAAGATAGGCGATTGCCGCATCACGCATGAAAATACCGCTGTCTTCGACTCCTTCAACCCTGGCAAACAGCTTGTCACCGCCAAGGTTGCCGTTCGCGACAAAAGAAGAAGTGCAGACCCGGTAAATTTTGTTCTCATCGATTTCTTCGCCGTTAACCTTGATGTTTTCATAGCGGGCTTTAACCAGATCGATTGTTCCGCTTAAGCCGGCATACTGAAAACCATCGAGATCTTTGCTGTTTGCGCAAAGAAAATCCAGCATCTTTTTTAGCTGTGCGCCCGACATCAGATAAGTGACGACGGTGTTGTCATAGGGCAGGGCTTCAAAAACCTGGCCGCACGTGATTTTTCCCGACTTGATTCCGGCTCTTATTCCGCCTGAATTTACCAGACAGATATCGGCATTGGCGGCCGCCCGCATTGCTTCTGCGGTAAAAGAACCCATGGGCAACAGATGCGTCTTTTTCAGATTCTTCGGATAACTCAACTCAGTTTCAGAGCTTCCGGCAACACGACTCATCTGGCTTTCAACCTGCTTGTGATAGTATTCAACCAGTTCATGAACTTCTTTGTTCACTACCTTGTCGTATTTTGCTGTTATTGGCTCAAGTCTGCCTGAAAAGGTTGCGATTTTGCCGGCATCATCGAGTATCAGGTCTACAACCCCAAGAAATACGCCATATTCACCGGTTTGCGCAACAATGGTGCCGTTCAGCCCATTATTGTAGCTGCCTGCAGAAGCATTGTTTATGACCAGTTCGGGGTGAAAAAGCTCTGTGTGAGTGTGCCCGCCCAAAATTACGTCTACTTCAGAAATTGCTGCGGCCATTTTTTTGTCGAGCTCATAACCTGAATGTGAAAGAACGACGATAAGATCGACATAGGGTCTGAGTTTCTCAGCCGTTTCTCGCACCGTTTCAAGCTGCGGAGTCGCATAAAGCGGAGCTTTGGTTTTTTTATCTATGTCGATCCAGGCATCATCACCAATGCTGCCGATAACGGCGATTTTTTTGCCTTCTCTGGCGAAGATATGAAACGGTTTGAAGACATGTTTGTCATTATTTCGGTAAAAGACATTGCAACACAACAATCGCATACCCGAGGCCCGCAACTTTTCGAGAAGATTTTCAAGACTAAGGTCAAGTTCGTGGTTACCCACAAGACAAGAGTTTGGGGAAAATTCTGTCTAATCATTGCAATCAAATTTGCGCGTCGAACAGCACCCGATACGTCTTTTCCGAAATTTTTCGAGTCGATTGGCATAATGCGCGAGTGGGTATCGTTGCTGTGAAGAATTTTTATTGCGGTTTCTGCATTGGCATTAATATTGCCCAATACAAGTGTTAACAGAAGAATCAGGACGCAAACTTTAATTTTATTCATCAGGTTTTGCTTTCTGTTGTTTGGTTTCTCAAAAGACCTGAACAGACTGCCTCTTACGAAAACAAAATTCGAGAGGCAGCCTGTTACGTTCATAGACTGATTTTAAAGCTCTGTCATCAGAGCTACGAGAAATTGCCATATCTTGCCGATAGATGGCAAATGTATTCTTTCATCTGGTGAATGCGGGTTTTTAATGGTCGGGCCAATAGAAATCATATCCATACCAGGGTGAAGGCTGCCGATCAGGCCACATTCAAGGCCGGCGTGAATAGCTTCGACTTTGGGTTCTTTATCGAACAGATTTTTGTAGGTTTTTTTGCAGATCTGCAGAAGTTTCGAATTGAAATCAGGGCGCCATGAGGGATACCCGTTACCGCTGAAAACTCTTGCTCCGGCCAGTCTTGAAATACTTTCGATGCGGTTGGTATGAGCTTCAAGCCGACTCATCACAGAGCTTCTCTGGCTGGTCAAAATATGAAGCTTACCGTCTTCGATCCAGACTTTTGCCTGATTTGAAGAGGTTTCTACAAGGCTGGGCATGTCGGTAGATCTTGCTGCTATGCCATGCGGAATTGCAAACAGAAGATCAAGAGCTTTAAGGGTTACATAGCTCATCATGCCGCGTCGGTCTATTGGCAGCGGAATTCGTTCGGCGGTGATTTTCAGTTCCGGGTCAGTGTTGGAAAATTCTGATCTGAAAACTTTTTCGAGTTCCGGTGCAATTGCTTCAACCTTGTGAGCCACATCTGCAGGAACGAAAAAACTTGCCTGAGCATCACGCGGAATTGCATTGTGAGCTGTTCCGCCACTTATTCCAACAAGTCTGAGATCGCAATGATCACGAATTTTCATCAGGGCCCTGACCAGCACTCTGATAGCATTAGCTCTTTCTTCGTGAATGTTTACCCCTGAGTGTCCTCCGGTCATTCCGTGGGCTTTCAGCGTCATGCCGCAATAATCTGAAGGAACTTCTTCATAGGTAAGATCTAGTTCTATGTGGGTGTCTTTACCCCCGGCACAGCCGACGGTGAAAATACCTTCATCTTCTGAGTCGATGTTGATAAGGCGCTTTCCGGTAATAATATCCGGTTCAAGTTCTTTGGCCCCGGTAAGCCCGGTTTCTTCTTCAACCGTGAATAAAAGTTCAAGGGGCGGATGTTTTACATCATTGTCTTCGCAAAGTGCCATGGCTATGGCCATTGCGATTCCGTTGTCGGCGCCGAGAGTCGTTCGGTCGGCTTTAAGCCATTCACCATCATAAACGAACCTGATCGGGTCACGATCAAAGTCATGATCTGAATCAGGAGTCTTTTCGCAGACCATGTCTAGATGACCCTGAAGAACCACGGTTTTTTTCTTTTCAAGGCCTTTTGTGCCTTTTACCTTAATGATAAGGTTGCCTGCCTTATCGGTGATGTAAAGAAACTTGTGTTCCCGGGCCCAGTCAATCAGGTGGGCTCTGATTTTGTCTTCGCCACCGGATTTTCTTGGAACTGCACTGATTTTTTCAAAAAGATCAAGAATCTTTTTGACCGACTTATCAGGTTTGAATGTCTTCTTTGAGGTTTTTTCCTTTGCCATTACGTTCCTCGCTATTTCTGATTTTAATTAAATTAATACGAATCGGTTAACTTTTCAAGCCGGGCAGACTTTTCGAAAATAACCCGGCTGCGGTAGGCGAAGCTTTTGACATTTTCAAAAATATTGGGCGCAAAAATGACGGAAAAATTATACAAAGAATGGCTGTTCATGTTAGTTTAGCCTCAAGACAACACAGGAGTTCTGCAAATGGGCCAGAATCTTGAAGATAAACCGGTAATTGCGATTTCACTGCTGAGCGAAATTGCCCAGGCGATCTCACATCTTAATTCAGATCGGGCATTACTTTTTCTGACCGAAAGCGCGGTTTCGGTAACAGATTCAGCCGGGGCATTGCTGCTTACTCCACACGAAAAAAGCAGTGTAATGGTTCCGCTTGTTAAAAGCTTTCAGGAAAATATCAGAGAGCCACAACTGCACGATACTTTTTTGCGGGATTGTTACAAAACCTTCATTCGCCTGCGCGATCTTGTCGGCTCAGGCAGCGCTTCAGAGCATGAAATTTCTGAGCGCTTTTCTATCGACCGCTATTCGGCCTGGCCAATCATGCTATCTGGCAAGCCTGTAGCGCTTTTGATAATGCTTAAACCTGATCATCGCAGTGAATTTTCAGACGAACACCGCAGCTTTCTCGAATTAATTACGCCTTTCATGGGTTCGTTGCTTGAGAACTTTCGTTTGCATAACGAAATGATTCACAAAAATTCGCGTCTTTCTGCTTTATACGAAATCTCGCAGCAGGCTGAATCTCTTATCGATTTTCGCGATGTTTATGATGCGCTGGGTAAGGTAGCCAAGAGTTTCATCAACTTTGACGTTTATATGCTTTATCTGCTGTCAGGTAGCGGCAAAAGTCTCGAATTAAGGCTTTCAGAAGGTGATGCTTCTTCTTTTCCGAGAACGATCAAAGTGGGAGAGGGGCCCATTGGCCTTGCTGCCAAAGAGTTGAAACCCTATCTTACTTACACAGAAGATTACAACTCTGTTCTATTATTGCCCATAGAAGTTTCGGGGAAATTGATCGGCATAATCGTTATTGCCAGTCGCAAGGCTTACGCTTACCGCGACGAAGACATCATCGGGTTGCGAATTATCGCGACGCAGATTGCTTCTATCGATCATATGTTCAAAGATCTGATCAGTCTGCGCGGTTTTACTGAACGAATTATGGAAAGTATGACCTCGGGGGTTCTGATCTTTGACCGGGTTGGTAAAGTCACCTATGCCAACCATGAAATTCGCAGAATGCTTGGTCGGCCTTTTCCTGAAGGCTGGACCCTCGAAGATGATCATGAAAAACTGCCGCATCGCTTGTCTGAAGTTATGCGTGGCGTTCTTGAAACCAATATTACCGTTGAAAATGAAAAGATCAAGATTCGTAACACGACCCCGGCGAGAATAATTGAAGTTAATGCTTTTCCATTCAGAAATGAACAGGGTGGCATGATGGGAACCGTGTTTTTCATCAAGGATGTTACCCAGATCAGCGCAATGGAAGAACAGCTGAAAAGGGCTGACCGGCTTTCTGCCTTGGGGGTACTGGCGGCAGGCATCGCTCATGAAATCAGAAATCCGCTGACCGGCATGAAAATGATCGTGCAGCTGTTGGAAAGCGAATTCAGCGAAGATGATTCAAGGCGCGAGCCTCTGGGTATCATTCAAAAAGAAATTGATCGTCTTGAAGGAATCATTGGCAATCTTCTCGATTTTGCGCGGCCAACCAAGCCCAAAGCCGTAGAAGTGGAAGTAGAAAAAGTCGTTGATGACTGCTATCTGCTGGTAAAAAACCAACTGAACAAGCAGGGAATAAATTTTCAAAAAACTACGGTTGAAAATGTTCCTATCGTCATCGGTGACCCTGATCAGCTTAAACAGGTATTCATCAATATCATGACCAATGCAATTCAGGCTCTAAGCCCGGGTGGTCATCTAAAGGTTCATATAGATCACCGTGAAGAATATCTGGTAATAGCTTTTGAAGACAGTGGCAACGGAATTCCGTCAGACCGACTGCAGGATATTTTCAACCCGTTCATGACAACCAAAGAAGATGGTACCGGGCTCGGTCTTTCAATGGCACAAAGAATCGTTGAAGAACACGGAGGCAGAATTGAAGTCCAAAGCAGCCCGGGCGAAGGTTCTACCTTTTATGTTCATCTTCCGATCAAAGCTGAAACAGTAGAGTAAAATATGATGGTAACAGGGGTTTCGGGACAAACAGGCGCAGGTAAATCAACCCTCGCTGACTTTCTTTCAAAATATGGTCTTGGTCGCAATCTTGAAGTTGATGCCATCGGGCATGAATTGCTTAAGAAAGCAGAAATCATCGATAAGCTCGTAAAGGCTTTTGGCTCTGATATCATTGACGAACGGGGTGCTGTGTGTCGAAAATCTTTGGGGCGCAAAGCCTTCGAAAATGACCAGACCATTGCCAGACTCAACTCTATCATGCACCCGGCAATGATCGAAACGGTGAAAAGCGAGATAGAGAAAGAGGCCAAAGCGGGAAAAAGATTTTTTATCGTTAATGCTGCTCTGCTTTTTTCTATGGGCCTTGACGATCTTTGTGACAAACTGATCTATGTTGTAACTTCCCCGGAAATCAGGTTAAAGCGCCTGGTGGATTACCGAAAATGGTCTGAAGAAACGGCGAAAGAACGTCTTTTCGCTCAGGATTCAATGCCGGAAGGACGGTCTGATATAATCATGGTAAGAAATGACAGTACAGAAGAAGAGCTTGCCAGAACAGCAGAATTGCTGGCTCAGACTTTAAAAAATTCAAGCACAGGAGCAAATTTTGAATAATACCGAAAATATCTTGCAACACTGCACAGCCGGCTGTGATTGTGCTGTGGCTGAAAAAGATCTTGAAAAGATCATGCTCGACTATGCAAAACTTGGGGCAATTCCTCATTGTTTCTTTCCTGAGCTTTGTGAAAAACAGATGATTTTGGCTTCTGATTGCGATTTCAATGCTGCGGCAATTACCTTTTTTACTTCTCCAGAGGCTTTTTATCAGAACAATCCTGCCGAAGCCACACACATGCACATAAGTCTGGCGCAGATCAAGGCGAGTTGCCCTGATGTAAAAGCGCAATTAAAAATTTCTTCGGGGTCTGATGCTGTTATTGAATTATCTTCGCAAGATTCGGTTAAACTTTTCGAGCAGGCAGAATATGCTCTTAAAAGGGTTTACGAACAGCTTGAAGAAATTGAAATCGAAGAAGGGCAGCAATTGATTTTTTCAACTCCCGACCCTGAACTTCCTCAGGCATTCATCGACTATCTGGCGGCAGTTTTTTCAGAGCTTGCTGAGGTTGCTGCTGTTTATGCTTTTGAAACGACAGTTCCGGGTGAAGACAGTAACCTGGTCATTGCAATCGAACCGAGCAAAGGAGTTGCTTCCTGTGGACTCGAAAGATTGTCCATGCTCATTGTAGAAGGTGCCGACCAGTTTCTTGAAGAGAGAAATCAGATCGATTTCATGGTTATTCTGCCAGAAGACAGCGAGCTTCTTGAAGTGATTGCCTCTGTCAGCCCTGAAATAAAGAGAGTATCATAGGGTTTTGATATGAAAATTCTCATTGTTGAAGATGAAAGAATTACCAGAGACCAGTTAAGCCTTTTGCTTAAAGAATGGGGATACGATTCGATTTCTGCAGCAGACGGCAATGAGGCCTGGGATATTATTGAAAAAGAGCCGATCAGAATGGTTATTACCGACCTGCTTATGCCTGGTTCTGATGGCATAGAGCTGTGCAAAAAAATTCGCGGCAAAAAGAGTGATTTTTATACCTATATACTCGTTATTACGGGAATGAGCGACCAGAAAAGTCTTTATGATGCAATGTTTGCCGGGGCCGATGATTTCGTGGTCAAACCCTGGCACAATGCTGAAGTCAGGGCCCGCTTAAGAACCGGCGAAAGAATCATTCACCTTGAAGATGAGCTTAAAGAAAGAATTCGTAAACTTGAAGAAGCCAATCTCATGATTCGTTCTGCAAATGAGAGAATGATACGTGAAGTCGCATTCATGAGCAGAATGCAGAGTACTCTTTTGCCGGGCAGCAATGCAAAGCTGCCGGGCATCGTTTATTCGTGGAAACATCGCCCGCACTCGGTTCTTGCCGGTGATGGCATGAATATCTTTCGTCTTGACGAAAACAATCTGGCAGTATTCATGGTTGATGTTGCCTCGGCAGGTGAAGCGGCTTCTTTTTTGCTGGCTTCTCTGGCTCGTCAGCTGGTGCCGATTCCGGGCCAACCCGGAATTTTGAAGTTACTTTCGCGGCTCGAACCCGGTTACGAGATTTCGCCACCAGCCAGAGTTCTTTCGCAACTTAATCAACAGTTTCCCATCGATCTTGAATCAGGAAAATTTTTTACGGTTATTTATGGCTTGCTGAACCTTGAAAAGCAGACTTTTACCTATGCTTCTGCCGGTGCTCCTGCGCCTTTGCATTTGAAAGCCGATGGGGGCTGCGAAATGATTTTTGCAGGCAACCCGGCCATTGGTAAATCTGCGGGTCAGAAATTCGATCAGTTCAGTCTTAAGCTTGAAATTGGCGATCGACTGATTTTTGTTTCTGACGGCTTCAAAAATGTTCTCGATCCTTCATCAGAGCCATTTGGAAATCGACGCCTGAAAGAAGTGCTCTGCCGCCAGCGCTCTGATGACCTTGACGAATTTGTCGATGCTGTTTATAAAGCCGGTCAGGAATGGGCTGGGGGCCATGATTTTCAGGACGATGTCTCATTACTGGCGCTTAAATTCACCGGAGTTCAAAGATAATGGCACACCATGAACACGAAAAAATGGCCCGGGCAAAGAAGTTTAAAATAGCAGTCGTTACCTTTACCGATACTCGTGACAAAGAAACTGATAAATCGGGTCGGTTTATCGTCGAACAGTTTGAAAAGGCCGGTCATGAAATCGAAATTTATCGAATTGTAAAAGAAGACCCTGAATCGATGCGCAAAGAGATCGATTCGATCTGTGCTGTCGGCACCGTCGACTTTCTGATTACCAACGGCGGAACGGGGTTGAGCGCAAGAGACAATACCATCGAGGTTATCAGACCCTTTTTCGATAAAGAGCTCGAAGGTTTCGGCGAGATTTTTCGCTTTGTCTCATTTCAGCAGATTGGCGCAGCAGCTATTCTAAGCCGTGCCACAGCCGGCAAGATCGGCAAAATGATCACCATATGCCTGCCCGGATCGAGTAAAGCAGTTAAGCTTGCCTTGACCAGAATTGTCATGCCTCAGCTCGCCCACATGCACTGGGAAGCAAACCGATAAAAAAAGCTGTCTCTGAAACGAGACAGCTTTTTTTTTGAAACCCTGAACCGGTGGGCTTAGTTGCCGAACCAGCCTTTGATCGTTTTAAGCAGACTCGGGTCTGAGCCTTCTATTTTTTCGCCTGTCAGGCCGCTTATGCACTGAATAAAGTCAGTTCGGTACTGAGAGGGCGTGTTTGAATCAAATACTGTTTTCTGGTCGTTAACCAGGTCAGAAGCATGTTTCCAGTCGTCATGAAGACTGAAGTCGAATTTTCGTTTCAAAGCAGTTTCGATGTCAGCTTTGGGTTTGGCATACATGCTCTCTTCGCGATTGAGAATCAATCTGATTTTTTCACTCGGGTATTTCAGGGTTTCCATAACCTTCAGACACATATGCATGCTTTTGATATGATTCATGTCTGGCGACATGAGAAGACAGATGAGATCTGAAATATCGAGTGCATTGATCGTGAGGTCCTGAAACAATGAGTGAGTATCGATGACGATGTAGTCGAAAATACTCTGGGCTATCTTGATCAAACGGCGCAGATGATTCGAATTGACCATTTCTGACTGTTCAGGCTTGAACGGAGAAGCCAGAACTTCAAAGCCCATAGAATGCGAAACCAGATACTTCTTGAAAGACTCGGCATCTTCGACATTGTCGTCAACCATTTCAGCAATGGTTCTTTTGGCTTTCAAACCAAGCATGAAAGCCATATCGCCAAACTGAAGATCTAAATCTACAAGCAGAACCTTGTTTTCTGTGTGCTTTGCGATGCCCGCCGCCAGATTGGCTGCAAATACCGTTTTGCCCGAGCCGCCCTTTGGGCTGAAGACAGTGATGATTTTTCCGACTTTCGCTTCTTCTTTTGCGCCTTCAGATTCGCTTCTGAACCTTTTGGTAAGGGCAGTCATGATGCGCAGGGCAATGAATGAGTTCAGACGCAGAAGCATGTCGAAATTCACTTTGTCAATTTCAAGAACATCACATTCTGTGGCGGTTTTAATTGTGGCGTTGCGGGGTGCACCTTCGATAAGAGCCATTTCGCCAAAAAAGCTGCTTTCGTCGTTATGACTAATCGAAGTGACCTTTTTATCTGAGTCTCCGTCTTTTTTGAAAACGTCGACCGTTCCGTTTTTCAACAGGTAAAAGCAATCACCTTTTTCGCCTTCTTTGAACAGAACCGTACCTGTGGGCAGGGCTCTTTCCTTTACGACCTCTGATATTTTCTTGAGATCGGTTTCTTCAAGACCATCAAAAAGCGGAATTTTCTTTAGAATCTCAATGATAAAGACCACATCCTCTCTTGGAGAATAAAATTAAATCAAATCAATCAATTCAGGATTTTTTTTCAGCCTCATCCGGCGCGACTTCATTGGTAGAAGAAGTTTCTTTTTCGCCGTCAGAGCCTATGCCCATCAATTTGTTATAGATTTTTTCGCCCACTTCGGGTTTTAGAATCTTTTCCCAGATTGTTTCTTTCTCTTTCATTGAAATCAGTTTTACCTCTTTGTCGCTGATTGCAATGAAAGCCACGGGTTCAATAGTGGCACCGCCACCTGAACCACCGCCGAAGCCGGTAGAATCATTCTTTCCCTGTCCGCCGCCTGCACCAAAACCAAAAGAAACTCTGGTAACCGGTATAACGGTCCAGTTATTGCAGGTTGTTGGCTCACCAATGATGGTTTTTGAGTTTATCGCGACTTTCAGTTCTGACAGTACTGTTTTAATTAACGTATCTATAGCCATTTGCTGTAGAACCTCCTGAATTTCCTGTTAATCTTACCAGAAACTGGTAGATTGAAAAACAATTTTTTCATTTAAACTGATTTCGAGGCCCGGTACCATTTGAACAATTTCCAGGCTTCCAGCCAGAGAACTTTTTCGAAAAGCAGAGCAGTAACTGCGAAGACAAAGCGCCAGGGTAGAATAACCGCGCTTGCTTTGGCTCTGGTATAAAGGGTGGGGGCCGTAAAAACCGGAACCGGTATGAAATCGATGCCAAATTTTTGCAGCATGCCCGAGAAAACAGCCAGATTGCCCTGGCACATTCCGGTAAGATATGGCTCGTGAAGGGCGTATCGGCACTTCAAGGTCGGGTGTTCGATTCTGAAGCCCTTTTTCGAACGCTTCCAGAATTTGAAAAAAATCGGTGATAGCAGTCGATACTTTCTGATGGCGATTTTCAAATATTTTCGCCCGCGCAGATAAAGCTGCGAAAATTTCTTTCTCAGGTTGCGCAGTTTCTGGCTGAGGGTTTCTTCTTTTTTTGAATCCTCTTCAGTGCTTTTCTCTTTGAATTCTTCGGAAAACGGGTCGATTTTTTCAATCGGTTTGATTGTCTCTGTGGGCTCGATCGATTCGGGCGGCTCAACGGAAGTTTTGGTAGGCCGCTCCGGCTCGGGCTCAGGCTCAGTCGGTTCAGTCGGTTCGGCGACAGATTTGTCAGGTTTAATCGCTTCTGGCTGTACGGCTTCAGTTTCTGCTTTTGCAGAGGATTCTTCTTCTTTTACTTCTTCTTCTTCAGCGCCTGTTGTGGCTTCGGGTTCTTCTTCAATTTTGGCCGTCGCTTCGGGCGGGGCCGCATGCTCTTTTCTTTCTGGTGGCACAGCTTCAGTTTCTGTCTTTAATTCGCCGTCTTCGCGTTCTTTAAAAGATTCAGGCTGCTGTGGGGTTAGGGGCTCATG
>JASURT010000257.1 GCA_030446435.1 Candidatus Ozemibacter sp. | reverse complement strand
GTGGTTGCAAAGCTTAACGCTATCAAAGAAAAGTTGAATCAGGCTCAGAGTAATGGCCAGCTTGTGTAAGTTAAAATAGACCTGAGAACCTGGCATTTTCACAAGCATTTTAAAGCAAAAAAAAGCCGTCTCGAAAGAGACGGCTTCTTTTAATTCAAGAAAAAGTTATGAAATTTACTTGTTAACCTGAAAAGTTGTGTCGCCGTTTTCGAAATAGGCCACGATTTGTTCAACTGCAGCAACGCCTGCGTTGATGTTGGCTTCTTCTGTCTGTGCGCCCATTTTTTTCGGGGTGAAATAAACACGGTCGGCGAAATCTTTATTAAGTTCTTCTGCGCAGTCAGGGGCGATGTCTGATACATATTTGAAATCGTTTCTGGCAGCGAGAATTTTTTTCATGCTTTCTTCACAGATTACTTCTTTTCGGGCGGTGTTTACGAGAACCGCACCTTTTGGCATGCTGTTAAGCAGGTCGAAGTTGATCGATTTTTTAGTTTTATCGTTGGCAGGAATGTGAAGAGAGACATAATGACAGGTGCGATAGAGTTCTTCAACTGAACCGACCACTTTTACACCATCTGCTTCGATTTTGTCGGCAGCAACGAAGGGGTCGAAAGCATAAACTTCCATGCCAAAACCTTTTGCTATGCGGGCTACAGCTTTGCCAACATTGCCATAGGCGTGAATGCCGATCTTTTTGCCAAGCAGTTCACTTCCTGATTTGCCGTTGAATTTGCAGCGTGCCATATAAACCATCATGCCAAGAGCCAGTTCAGCCACGGCATTCGAATTCTGTCCGGGGGTGTTCATGGCAACGATATTCTTTTCGCTTGCAGCTGCGAGATCGATGTTGTCATAACCTGCGCCTGCTCTAACGATGATTTTCAGCTTCTGAGCGGCATCCATTACTTCGCGGGTGGCTTTATCGCTTCTGATTATCAGGGCATCAGCGTCTTTTACCGCATCCTTGAACTGAGAAACTTCGGTATATTTTTCCAGCAATTCGATGGCATAATCGCTTTTGTCAGCGATAACTTTTTTCATCTGAGAAATTGCGTCTGGGGCAAATGGCTTTTCGGTAGCAACAAGAATCTTTTTAGTCATTATTCCTATTCCTTTTCTGGTTTTCTGATCAGACCCCTGAAGAAGGTCTGCGTAATTCTTTAAAAAAAATCATGCCATCTTCCGCTAATACGGAAGATGGCAGGGTTTATCTATCAGGAATTTTCCTGGTCGAATTTTTTGATGAAATCAGCCAGTTTCTGGCAGCCTTCGATTGGCATTGCATTGTAGACCGATGCTCTCATGCCACCGACGCTGCGATGACCTTTAAGAGTTACAAGTCCGTTAGCTTCTGCTTCTTTAAGGAACTTTTTGTTGATTTCATCGCTGTCGGTAAAGAAAGGAATGTTCATCAGCGATCTGTCTTTGCCGGGTTTTACATGAGCTTTGAACAATTTAGAATTGTCGATTGCATCATAAATCAACGCGGCTTTTTTCTTGTTAAGTTCTTCGTAGTAGGCAACTCCGCCCATGCTAAGCATGTGATCGAAAACGAGTTTGGCGATGTAAATTCCGTAGGTTGGCGGTGTGTTGAACATCGAGCCTTTGTCTACGTGAGTTTTGTAATCGAGCATTGTCGGTATACCGCTGATTTTTCCGACGAGGTCTTCGCGAATGATAACGATTACCACACCGGCTGGGCCGATATTTTTCTGGGCACCGGCATAGATGATTCCATAATCACGAACGTCGAACTTTTCGCTCATGATGTTTGAAGACATGTCGGCCACGACAGGAATATCAAGTTTCGGCACATTCATGCATTTGGTGCCGTAAATGGTGTTGTTTGAGGTGATATGAAAGTAGTCGGCGTCTTTTCTGATTTTGCCGGCATCGATTTCAGGAAATGTGTTGAAGGTGGTGTCTTCAGATGTCGCGACCACATTTACATCCATTCCGAATTTCTTGGCTTCTTTGATGGCCTTGGTTGACCATTCGCCGGTGTTTACGAAGTCGGCTTTTTTGTTGATTCCAAGGTTCATTGGCACCATGAGAAATTGCAATGAAGCGCCACCCTGAAGAAAAAGAACTTTGTAATTTTCGGGAATGTCCATGAGTTTGCGAAGTCCGGCTTCGGCATCGTCAATTATCTTCTGATAGATGGTCGAGCGATGACTAAGTTCCATTACGCTCATGCCACAACCCTGATAGTCGAGCATTTCGTCAGCGGCCTGCTGGAGAACCTTTTCTGGAAGGACGGCCGGTCCGGCGGAAAAATTATAAACTCGATTTGCCATAATTCTGTCTCCTGTTTTCTATTAATGCTCCTGCCCGGTCACAAAAATTCCTTTCCCGTGGGGCATTTCCCTACTGTAATAGCACCGGTTCAAGGGTTAGTCAACCTTAATTCTCCAGGCAAAAATTTTGTCTGAAAATTGTGCACTTTAAGCCGTTGCCCGGAGGTTTTTCTCGCTGCTTCGCCGGCCGGTCTTTGCGGCTTATGTTTTTGAGAAAATCGACAAACTCCGACAGCATTGCGTTGAAAAACTCTGCCAGCCTTTCTAATTTAAAGCATTGGCCATAAATTAAATGTAATCTTCAGGGCAACTCGCTATCATAAAAGATTTTGCCGCAATGACAGGGTATTGTTGTGAAAAACAAGATGTGATAAGATAAAATTAATTTATTGTTTGAGAGGTAGCTGATGCGAAAACTCACTGCCGGACTTTTGCTTGCTTTTTCGCTTGGTATGACATTTTCTTCTGTCGAAGTGAAAGGCCCTGTCTGTATGGGGCAAAAGGCCGAAATCGATGTTCAGGAAGAAGCCAACATTCTTTACGAAGAAGCTCTCGAATTGAAAAAGCAGGGTAGTCTTGAAAAGGCTATAGAAGCTTATCATCAGGCAATGCGCAAAGATCGGGCCATTCTTGCTTATGATGATGCCGGTCTGATTGAAGATCTGAAAAATGATTGCGAAAAAAAGCTTGAAGCAAACCCTGAAGATGTAAAAACCATCGAGACTCTTGCCTTTGTGAACGCGGTCTGTTATTCAGATTACAAAGCCGCGATCGAATATTATCAGAAGGTTGTAGAGCTGGTAGACGACGAATCGGTAAAGGACAGAACCAACACCCTGATTGCGCGCTTAAAAGCCACATCAGAAGCCCAGCAACAGTTTCAGACCGAGATTGCATCGCAGATGCGCGAAGAACGTCTGAAAAGCTGGAGCGAAATGGAACGAGCAGACCGCTTTGGTCAGGAAACAGCTGAAGCCCAGGAAAAGGCACGCCAGCTTGCCGAGATGTACAAAGCCAAAGACAGTCTTAAAAATCGTGTGCCTCAGCTTGAACAGGAATTGAAAGATCTCAATGAAGAATACGATAAAGCAAATCGTTTGTGGTATTCGCTCAAAGACGATCTTTATTACCGCAAACGAAGACGTCTGAAAGACGACATTGCCGCGAAAGAACAGGAACTGGCCGAAGCACGTGAAGAGCTTGAAGAAGTTGAAAGCACCACCTCTGATCTTGAACGACAGGTGCAGATACAGGAACAGGCTCAGCAGGCAAGCCCGGTTAAAACCTATGACAATTACCAGGGTCCCACAGATTCAGGCTCTGCAGGTTCTACTGGTGCAGTCGCCCCTCCGGCGAATGATTATGGCGCACCGCCCGATGATTCTGGCAGCTCAGCCGGGGAAGATGACGACATACCTCTTGAAGAACCTTTGCCGCCGGTAGAAAACCCCGATTTTCCTTCTGATGACGAAACTCCGGCTGAACGAGAGAAACGACTTCAGGAACTGATAAATGATCTTTGAAAAACAGACATAAAAAAAGCCGCCGAAAATTTTCGGCGGCTTTTTTTTTGCTCGGACGCTTAGAGACTAAGAGCTTCTACCGGGCAAGAAGAAACGCATGCACCACAATCGATGCAGCCGTCGCCTTTGTAGACTACTTTTCCATCTTTCATTTCAAGTACTTCTACAGGGCAGGTGCCAGTGCAGGCGCCACAACCAACGCATTTTTCGGTGTCAATCTGAATTGTCATGCCAATCTCCTTAAAAGTCTGCAAAAAATTGCTGATAAAATGACAATCTGATAATAAACAAATTCTCGTTGAATGTAAAGTTTTGCTTTTTCGAAAACCCGAATCGAGTATTTACTGGTCTGAGTAGAGATGCTGTGATAGAATTTATCAGTCAGTCTAAGAACCATGGAGAAAGTCAATGAATCAAAGCGGCCTTACCCCTCTTGAAAAGCTGAAACAGCAACTCGAAAAACTTTCTGACAAGAAATTCCGCACCAGATATCGGGTGCCTTCGTTGTGGGTCCCTGCCGGAAAACAGCCGGTAGACGGTAAACCATCCGTATCTGTCGAGCCGGCAGAGTTTTTTCTTTCTCATATCGAAGCAATCGAAGTTAATCAGTTGCCGGGAATCGATGCGACAAAATCGCTGAATTCGCAGCTTCCTGGCGGAAACGGCGGCGAATGGATCGCAAAACAGAATATTTACAATGTATTCGTCCGATTGACTGCAGCTTACGATCATGATGGTGACGGACAGCTGGGCGGGGCAAAAACTGATTTAACACTGAACTCTGACGGAATAAGAGAATCGGGCACCTTTCTCAAATGCATTTCAATGCTTGGTTACATCAAATCTCTTGGTTGTACCGTGATTCATCTTTTGCCGGTAACAGCCATCGGACATGATGGAAACAAAGGAGATCTCGGGTCTCCGTATGCGATCAAGAATCCTTATCATCTCGAACAGACGCTGGCTGACCCGCTGGTCGATCTTTCTGTCGAAGACCAGTTCAAAGCATTCGTTCAGGCTGCGCACATGCTTGGCATCAGGGTTATTGCCGAGTTTGTGTTCAGAACCGCGAGCAAAGATTCCGACTGGATTGCAGAAAACCCCGAATGGTTCTACTGGATTGACGAAAAGATAAAAGACCGTACCCCTGGCGATAACGACCCTGAGCATTTGCATAATAACTATGGAAACCC
>JASURT010000038.1 GCA_030446435.1 Candidatus Ozemibacter sp. | reverse complement strand
AGTGCTTCATCCTGCTCAAGAGAAACAATTTTCTGAGAAATTTTCATCTCGATACGAACAGGATTTTCATACTCGCCCATTGGAGACGATACCCTGATCATTCCGTCAATATCTATTTTATAAGATAGCTTTTGCCCTACAACAAACGAATATCTGAAACTATAGTTCTCCATAAGCGTTATTTATAACTGAATTCCTGTTTTTTTTCCACTAGTTGAGCGAAAATTGAATCGCTTTTTAGGCAAAGGCTCTGACTGAAGCAATTTACCCAGAGTTTTTTTGCTTCAATCTGCAAGAGGCGATTTTTATATCATCAAAATCTTCAGATTGTGCCGATTAATAACCTGAAGACTATTTTGTGGGAATTCAAAGTTATGAAAAAAATTCTGTTACTCATTTTTATCTGCCTTATCGCAACATCCTTGCGGGCAGAAAGTCCAGGTTCTATTGATCTTGACGGGTCTGCAATAGATTTGCTGGTCGGTGCTCCTGAAGGGATTGTCGAGCCTCTGGACGAAAGAAGAACCCGTGTGGAAGAAGACGAAGCTGTTGATTTTTCGTCATTTCTGAGTTTAGATTCCGAATTTGAGACGGCCAATTCCGAAGACATCATCTGGCAGGATGCCGAAGAAGATTTGCCCTCAAAGGACGAGCAAACCACTACCTATCTTGATCTTATATCCGAAGTTGAAGATATGGATGATGAAAATTTCACCGATTTTGAGATTGAATCAGACAGTAATATTTCTGATTCCGTTGAAACCGGATTAAAGCTATGATAATCTTAAAAAAAGTTTCTCAGGGAGGGTGACTAATGTCTCAAATCAGGCGCCGGAAAAATTACTTTATCAAACCCGGCTTTCAGAGCAGATTGACTGCAATTTTTATTCTTATAGTGATAATTGTGGCCAACATTGTAGGCGCGCTTGTTTACGGTTTTTCGGTTGAAAAGCTTGAAAACAAACTTGTGGAAGAATCCAAGCTTCCCATTGACAGCAAGCAATTAGGACAAGCCCTTTTGCCCGGTGTAATCATCGCTGAGCTGATCAGCATTTTTGTCGTCGCATTCATATGTATCTTTGTGACGCATACCATAGCGGGGCCGGTGTATCGAATGGAACGTGTCGTCAGAAACATCGGCGAAGGCGACCTGACCCATTTCACCAAACTTAGACCCAAAGACGAACTGAAAGATCTTGCCGACGCCATGAACGACATGACCATGGGCCTGCGCAACAAGGTCATCACTCTCAAAGAATCTCTTGGACAAATCCAGGAAGGTATTTCCGGCGCAAAAGCGAGCGGCAAAATGGATAAGCTCGATGAAGCCCTGAAAGCGGTAACCTCTATGGAAGAATCCTTGAATTCGTTCACTCTTGAAAAAGAAAGACGCGAGAAGAAGGCAACCGAACAGGAAGTTGTCGAAGAAAGTGATTCAGAAGATTACAATAAGGATTAAGCTTTTTTAAGAGTTTTAATCTTTCGGCTTTCCCTGAAAAAAAACTGTCATTTCACACCAGGTTTAAACTGGTTGGAATGACAGTTTTTTTGTCGTCTTTTTTTTTCAATGAACCTGACTGATTTTTTTCAGCACCGAAAAAGCCGTATCACGGGAAGAAACCGGAATACGCTTTATGGCGAAAGGGTTTGCTCCCACTTCGTTGTATCCCAAAATGCTGGTAAAATGCAGTCTATAACCCGCAAGACGAGCCAGAGCAGTAGTATCGGAGCTGAACTTGCCATAAGGCCAGGCAATGGCAACCGGTTTTTTCCCGGTTATCGTCTCAAGCCTGGCAGATGACAAAGCCAGATCTCTTGCGACCAGTCTAAGCACCGGATTGGCTTTTACCGTTCCGAAAGCTTCAATTATTCTAAGAATGTCAGTATGCAAATCATGCGTGTGAGAACCGAAATCCCAAAAACCTGATTCCATCATTTCCTTAATTTGCAATTCATCGAGATAATCGGCAAATTGAGGTCTGCGCCCTATTCGGGAGGTAACGATAAAAACCGTCATAGGCACGAGACATTCTCTGGCAACCGGCAACGCATAATGGTAAAGACTCTCGTAACCATCGTCAAAAGTTATCAAAACAGGTCTTTCGATCTTATCGCTCAAGGACCCCAAAAGAAATCTGGAGGTTTGCTCGAGGTTGATCGGCTTGTAACCGGCGGCTAAAATAGCTTTGATCTGGGTTTCAAACTGCTGTGGGGTGCAGGAAACATCTGATTTTGCCTCGGGTTGAATATGGTGGTAAACAAGCACCGGCAAAATTTTTGTCTGGGCATAAACCCATGAGCCTTGCCAGGCGATTATAAACAGAACACATACTGCAAAAGCCCTAAACTTCAGAACTTACCTCCGAAAAAACAAACTCAAATGTCTTTAATTCTTCTCAATCAAACGATTTCTTGATCTTTAAACCCGCCTAAAATTAACAAGGAGCCGTCCCCTGGGACAGCTCCATTGTTTTTAATCTCTTATAGACCGGCTTCTTTTTTGATGATATCGACCTTATCAAGTTTTTCCCATGGAAGATCGAGATCGTCGCGGCCAAAGTGACCATAAGCAGCTGTCTGTCGATAAATCGGGCGACGAAGGCCAAGATTCTGAATAATTGCGCCTGGTCTCAGATCGAAAACCTTGCGAATGATTTCTTCGATCTTTTCGGGGGCAAGTTTGCCGGTACCGAAAGTGTTTACGTGAACAGACATGGGTCTGGCCACACCAATCGCATAAGCAATCTGAATTTCAAGTTTATCGGCCAGGCCGGCAGCTACGATATTTTTAGCGATGTATCGGCCCATATAAGCGCCTGAGCGGTCAACCTTGGTCGGATCTTTTCCGGAGAAAGCTCCGCCGCCATGTGCTGCCATTCCGCCGTAGGTATCAACGATGATTTTTCTACCGGTCAGACCGGCATCACCCTGTGGGCCACCAACAACAAAGCGACCGGTAGGATTGACATAGAATTTTGTATCGGCATCGATCAGTTCAGCCGGCAAAACTTTTTTGATTACCTTTTCGATCATGTCTTTGGTAATCTGCTCGTGAGTAGCTTCAGGATTGTGCTGAGTCGAAAGAACCACTGCATCGATTCTGGCCACTTTGCAGTCTTTATACTCAATAGTAACCTGAGCTTTACCATCCGGTCTGAGGTATTTTACTTCGCCAGACTTTCTGACTTCAGCCAGTTTGCGGCAGATTGCGTGAGCATAATAAGATGGAGCGGGCATCAGTTCAGGAGTTTCAGTGCAGGCAAAGCCTACCATCATACCCTGGTCGCCAGCGCCGACATTGAGATCTTCATTGGCATCATCGCCATCTTTAGCGTGATTAACGCCCTGAGCAATGTCAGGTGACTGTTCGTCGAGAGCAACGAGAACGCCGCAGCTTTTTCCGTCTATACCAAAATCGGCATTGGTATAACCGATTTCTGTAATAACTTTTCTAGCGATGGACTGAACATCAACGTAACATTTGGTGGTAATTTCACCCATTACTATTGCCATGCCTGTAGTAACTGCTGTTTCACAAGCTACTCGGCCTTTTGGATCGTTAGCAAGAATTGCATCGAGAACCGCATCGGAAATCTGATCTGCAACCTTGTCAGGATGGCCTTCTGTAACTGATTCAGAGGTAAAGAAATAATGCTTGTTCATGAATCCTCCATACCATTAATGGTTAAGTCCAAGGATTATATCAACCTGACTCTACAGCGTCAAGGAACAAAAAAATTTCATGCTTTCAGAAAAGAAGAAAAGACGGGATTAGATTGAACCCCGTCTTTCTTGCCGCTTCAGGCTATTTCTCAACGACGAATGACGTTGATGGAGCCTGAACAGAACCGGCAGTAGAGTGAAGCACTCCTGAAACCTTCGTGTAAGCGAAGCCATAGCTTACAACAAAGCTGACTACGCAAGACAGAAGGAGAAGGATTAAAGCCCATATTCTCATGGTCTAGACCTCCTTGTCCGGTATTTGCCTTATCGACAGATTTAATGATTTCTTTAATCCTATGAAACCCGACCAGCGAATTGTCATCAATTCAGGCCTTCGCTTTTAAGGTTGATAGTTGAAGGGCGGTCGGTTAATATAAAAACAAACAAATGCATGAGTAGAGTTTGAGAAAAAATGAGTCAAAATATCTGGCTAAGTCTATTGCTGTCTGCCGCACTGGGCGGCTTTATCGGCTGGATAACCAACTGGCTGGCCATAAAGGCTCTTTTTCATCCAAAACAGCCTTTTAAACTCCTGTTTTTTGAGTTTCAGGGTCTTTTGCCCAAACGCCAGAAAGAGCTGGCACAGAACCTCGGCAGAATAATCGAAGGCGAACTTATCAATATTGAAGAGCTGATTCGCAAGGTCGAGCCATCTGACCTTGACCCGATAATCGAGGATCAAATGCGACAAAACCGCTCAGAAACCGAGCGAAAGGTAAAAGATTACATTCGCTCATATCTTGATCGCATACCCTTTGTTAAAATAAGCGCTGATGGCCTGGTAAGATCAGTAATGGACCTTCTTGAAAGAGAAATAGTTCATGCCCTGAAAAAGCAGATTCCCGGGCTTCTTGACAAATCGGCCCAGAAGGCCTCAGAAAAGATTTCGGTTAAAGAAATCGTTTTCGAAAAAGTCAGCAGCATGGATCTTGACAAACTCGAAGCTATTTTTTACAAGATCGCCGATCGCGAAATGGCCATGATCATCAGGCTTGGCGGGGTTCTTGGTGTCATGGTGGGTTGTGTTCAATGGGCCATTCAGAATTTTGTCATAAATTGATATTTCAGGTTTGCCGGCGACAAATCTGTAGTATAATGTTTTTACCCTGGCGTTGCCCAACGGCACGGGCTGATGTTTCGTCAGCCAGGTTCTTACAGAACCTTTTCTGAAGCAGGTTCAAGACATCTGTCTTGGCAGGGTAAAGGCGTGGCTATGCTGCGCCTTTCTTAAATTCGGGGAGTTAAATATGGGATTTTTTGACTGGATAATCGGCAAATCGGAAAAGAAGCTTAAAGATCTCTGCAGCTTTCTAAAGGTAAGTGAAAACGAGATCCGCCAGATATACCCTGAATATAGAGAGTTTAGCCTGGCGAAGAGAAGCGGAGGCTCGAGACGTATCTTTTCTCCTTCAGAAAGTCTGAAAGCTATTCAGAACAGGATTAAAGACCGGCTTCTGGGCCATCTTGGCTCGCACAAAAGCTGTCGAGGTTTCGAATCTGGTGAATCTATAGTAACCAACGCCTTGTCTCATGTTGATAAAGCGGTAATCATCAAAATCGACGTTCGTGACTTTTTTCATTCAACCACCTCTGAACGTATCGAATGTTATTTTAGAAAGATAGGCTGGAACAAAGAATCGGCAAAACTTTTAACCCAACTGACCACATACAATGGTTTTTTGCCGCAGGGCGCTCCTACCAGCCCGAGATTGAGCAATCTCGTAAATTATCGGCTTGACGCGAGACTCGATGGACTGGCAAAGTCTCTTGACGCTGACTATACCAGATATGCCGACGACATGACTTTTTCACTGTCAGCTGATGATCCGGTTAAAATCCAACTTATTCTCAGCAGCACCCGAAAAATTCTTCTTGAATACGGCTATAGGCCGAACAAGAAGAAATTGAAAGTTTTACGTCAGCATCAACAGCAAAAGGTAACCGGTTTGATCGTCAACAAGAAGTTACAATTGCCACGTCAGAAAAGAAAATGGCTCAGAGCGGTCAAACATCGGCTTCTTACCACCGGGCGCTGTAGCCTTAGCCCAAAACAGCTTCAAGGCTGGAATGGCCTTGAAAAAATGGTTCAGGCAAAAAAGAAGTGATTAATTTTTGATCAAATCAGCAGTTAAAGTGCCTTGAAATGCAAAACAAAAGCTCATTTTTTACCCACTATCTCTGAATTTTAGTGGCACAAAATTTGCATGGTTTTGTTAGAGACATCCAGGAAAGGGGCAATCAAAGCAGAAAATTATGCGCAAAACCAAAATACTAGTCACCCTAGGACCAGCAGCAGAAGAAGAAAATGTTCTTCGAAACCTCATAGAAGCAGGCATGAACGTTGCTCGACTCAATTTTTCACACGGCGATTTTGAAGAGCATGGAGTTCGAATAGAACGAATAAAGAAGCTGAGAGCAGAAATGAAAAAGCCCGTCGCTCTTCTTCTGGACACAAAAGGGCCTGAAATCAGAACCGGCGAAGTCGAAAACGATCGTATTCATCTAACTACCGGCAGCAAAATCATTTTGACCACCGAGCAAACTTTGGGCACCCCGGAAAAGATAAGCATTTCCTTCGACAAGCTTCCGTCGATGGTCGAAGCTGGAAACACCATTCTTTTAGACGATGGCCTGATACATTTGAATGTCGAAAATGTAATTGATCATAAAAACATTGAATGCAAAGTAATGAACGATGGTTTCATCAAATCAAAACGCGGGGTGAATGTACCGAGATTGCAGCTGAATCTTCCCAACCCCACTCCGAAAGATCGTGAAGATATTAGATTTGCGGCCGCCAATGATTTTGATTTTATCGCCGTTTCTTTCTCTGAATCAGAAGATACGATTCGAAGAGTTAAGGCCATTCTCGATGTTGAAGGCAAGGCAAATATCAAAGTTATCGCCAAAATTGAGAATCATGCCGGACTTGCCAACTTCGACAGCATTCTCAGTGTTGCTGACGGCATAATGGTTGCGCGTGGCGATCTTGGCGTCGAACTGCTGCCCGAAGAAGTTCCCATTGTTCAAAAAGAGATCATCAGAAGATGTTACATGGCCGGCAAGCCTGTAATTACCGCAACGCAAATGCTGCACACCATGATTGAAGCCCCCAGACCAACCCGAGCCGAAGTCTCTGACGTGGCAAACGCGATTTATGACTTCACTTCTGCGGTTATGCTTTCGGGCGAGACTTCGGTGGGAAAATACCCCATCGAATGTGTAAAGCTGCTCGACAGAGTCGCAAGCAACACCGAAGACGCCATAGACTACAAAAGAATCTATTCTGCTTTTTCAAACTGTGAACAATATTCGGATCGCACCAGCGCAGTGACCAACGCTGCCATAACCACAGCCTACAATGTTGGAGCTTCAGCGATAATAACCGTAACCGAAAGTGGAAAAACCGCACAAGCGCTTTCAAAATTACGACCAAGCATACCGATAATCGCAGTTGTCTCGAACGAAAAATTGTTTAACCAGCTCAGCATAAACTGGGGAATAACGCCGGTGATGGGTTACAGCTTCAACAGCATTGAAGAGCTTTATCGTGAATCAATCAAACTAAGTCGCGAAACCGGGCTGATCGAAGATGGGGACACGGTGATTCTCGTAGCTGGTCTGCCCGTTGGACGCAGTGGTGGAACCAACATGATCAAGGTAGAAACTGTCGGACACGCAGCCAAATGCCCAAACAGAAGAAAAACCGATGGAACCAGCGAGGTTCTGAAGTTTTCTCTCGGCCAGGAAAAATCAAGTCATAGTCGCATCAATCAGCAATTCAGCAATGGAAGTGGACCATTGTCGCTGCTGAGTCGCCCCATCGTTTCAAGTCCACACCGAAACTAGCAGTTGAATAAAGGCCCCATCAAAGCACGAACAAAGCTTTGATGGGGTCTTTTTAAATTTCGTGGGCGTGGGTTTTCAAAAGTATCGACGACAATATAGAAGTCAGAACGATTACCGATATCATCGCGAAAAAAAGCTCGGGAGTGATCATTCCCTTTTCGAGACCAAAAGTTGCAACCACGATACCAAAGCTGAGTCTGAAGTTGAAAATCAACCCTGAAAACCGGGCCATCGAAGGCTTAAGAAATTTTCTTACTGCCAGAAAAGTACCGAGATATTTGCTGACAAATGCGACAAAGCCAAATAGCAATGCCAGGTAAATGGCCCCGGCTGTTACGAACTCGAACTTAACGGTCAAGCCGGCGCGAAAAAAGAATATCGGCGCCATCAGACCGAAAACGATCGATTTCAGCTTTTCTTCGATGATCGCGTGATGTTCAAGGATTTCAGAGAAAAAGAAACCGCCCACAAATGCCAGAACTGCCACGTGAATTTCAGAAGTTTGTGAAACCACTACCAAACTCAACAGCGAAAGCAGAATGAACCTAATCTGAAACTCGATCTGATTGCCACGATAGCGACGAAAAAGCCAATGCCCGATATGTGGAACAATGACCTTGGTTAGCGGAATCATGATAACCACGACCACCGCTGCGTAGCTTATGCCCTGAAACAAAGACATCAATGCAAACATGCTAAGCAGGTCTACCACCATCGAAGCACTGAGAATTCCCTGGGCGGCCTTGCTGCGAATCACGTTTTTTTCTTTGAGAACTGAGTAAACCAGAGCAAGAGAGGTTGTCGACAAACCGATCGAAAGCAGAACCGACTCTAGTTCGTTCATTCTCAGGGCGAATTTGCAAAGAATGAATACCGACAACATCGGCACCAGAAAAGAAAGCAAGCCTACTTTGATACTGGTTTTCCAGTTTTTTTTCAGCATAGGAAAGTCTGTTTCAAAGCCGGCAAAAAACATCAGACCCAGCAAGCCAAAGTTGGCCAGAAAATCGATCCAGGGCTTGGGCTCAATGCCGAGAAAATTCGCAGCGAAAACACCGGCAAGAATTTCGAATACCGCGACAGAAATTCCCAGTTCAAGCGAAAAAACTCCGGCCACAAGAATAAGAACGGCAACAATTACGCAGTTGCTGTTTATGGCAAGATGTTCCTGCAAATTCTACCTACCTTTTCAGTAAAAATTCTTCAATAGCTGCGGCAAAACAATTGTTCTGCTCAGCACTGCCAATGCTGACGCGCAAATGATTATGCAGAATCGGGTGAGCGCCAACGTCTCTGATGGCAATGTCTTTGCTCTTCAGAAATTCAAAAAGATCGGCAGATTTTTCGCCGACAGAGAAAGTGAGAAAGTTGGTATGAGTTTTCCAGGTTTTAAGGTTTTCTATCTTATTTATTCGCTGATAAAGCTGTTCTTTGAGATCAATAGTTTTTTTTACATGTTCAAGAAACAGATTTTTGTTCATGAGCATGGTCAGAACAAATGCCTGAACCATGATACTGGTGTTGAAAATGGTTTGAACCTTGCGTATTTCATTCACATTTTCGGCCGCGCTGACAAGGTAACCAAAGCGAAGCCCTGCGGCTGAAAAGGATTTTGAAAATGATCTTACCACGATAAGGTTTGGGTATTGTTTGATCAGATCAATATATGTTCTTTGGGAAAATTCGTAGTAGGTTTCGTCGATCAGCACAGGTTTCTGCGTATTATCGAGAATGTATCTGATTTGTGCGTCATCGAGAAGGTGCCCGGTTGGATTATTAGGGTTACAAAGCACACCGAGTCGACAATCTTTTGAATTCAGTATATCCAGATATTCTTTTTCATCGAACGAAAAATCGGGATTAAAATTCTGGTATCTGATATTAAGACCCGCAGCGCGGCTATAGGTAGAGTAATCAAAATAAGAGGGCGCATGAGTAAGAACGAACGAATCATTGTCTTCTCTTACGGCGAGAAAGCAGGCAAAAAGCATATCATCGGCGCCATTACCCCAAAGGATGTTTTCTGAAGTGACGTTGTGCCCGACATAATCGACCAGAGCCCTTTTCAGCTCTGATGTAACCTGGCTGAAATACCGGTTTAAATGAATATGCTGCATTGTTTGATTAAAAGCTTCATCGATTGCCTGATAAGGGTCGAGAACACTTTCATTCAAACACATCATGTGCTTTTTTCGTGGAACAGAAATATCGGCCGGCGGACCGGCTTTCTGCAAATCAGTCCTGAAGAGTTTCATCAGTCATTCCTTTCGACCACATCTGTATTTAGGCATATTAACAGTCTTTATGCTACAATTCAACTAATGCATGCCAGACCAAGAGGAAGTTTCACAGATGATAAACCTGAAAAAGACCAGGCCTAAAAAAGCTGAACCAGGCGGTTGTTTCAGATTTTTTCTTTTTCTTGTATTAGTCATTTTTTTGATTTCTGAAGGTGAAGAAACCGAGAGTAAAAAAACGAGCCGCATTGTTCCCAGAAGCTTTATGAGCGAATTCAAACGTGCCGACGAAAAGCAGCAAATTGCCAGACTAAAAAGTACGAATTATGCAGCCGCCCAGGAAAGAAAGACCGGCAGAAACCTTTTACATCTTGCCTGCATGGCCAATAAGGCTGAACTTGCAAACAGGCTTATCGAAATGGGTTTTGAAATCAATAAACAGGACTATAACGGTAACACTCCAATAAACCTGGCTTTATATCATAATTCACCTGAATGCGTATCTTTATTGATGAAATTCAGGCCAAAGCTTACCAAAGCCAACAAGCACGGCCTTCTGCCGATTCATTCTGCCGCGAGATACGGGTATTTCGAGGTGGTAAAAGAATCGCTTCGGGCCGGAGTTCATGTAAATGCAACCGCACCAGGACACAATACCCCCTTACATTATGCGGCGCGCTCAGGACACCTTGACATAGTAGTTCTTCTCAGCGAAAACGGTGCCGACATTTCATTAACTCAAGGCTATGGCTGGACCCCTGGCGACCTTGCATTCGCCAGACACAAAGACGTTGTGATTTATCTGCAAAGTCGCGGCGCAATTTTCAGCAAACATCAGTTAAAACGTGAATTTCGACTATCAGACGGCTGGCCATTTCCTGATGCGGCTCAAATCGAAAATGCCACCAGCAACACCTATTCAGAGCAATTTACGGCTGTCTTGAACGACGATGCGCAAAAGCTGCAGAACCTGGTCAGTCGCGGCGAGCGACTTGATATAAAAAGTGACTCAGGCACGCCTTTGCTTAGTTACGCCCTTATTCACAAAAAGTTTGCCGCTGCCGCCACCATCATCGACAACATAAAAAGCTATGACGAAACCGATGCTGCAAGCCAGACAGCATTGATTCATGCGATTCTTGCCGACAATGAAAACCTGGCGCTGGAATTGATTCGCAAAGGTGCTGACCCGAATAGAAAAGATATTTCCGGCAATGTGGCCCTTCATTATGCAGTCAAGGGTTGGCACAATCTCCTGGTTCCGGCTTTGATCAATGCGGGCGCAGAAGTTTTTGCGCAAAATTTTCTTGAACAGGGACCACTTCATTTTGCCGTTGAAAACAGCAACATTCAGATCGTCGAATTTCTAATCAACAATGGCTGCGACGTGAATCTTGAGGATATTCACGGCGATACCCCACTGCATATTGCCACCAGGCTTGGCAATGAACAACTTGTGTCGAAACTGATCAAGAACGGGGCAGATCCATCTCATCGCAACCTTGCCGGGAACCCCCCTATTAAGCTGATTTCGAAAGACAATATCAAAATTTTCAAGCTGCTTAGAAATCGAATTGAGATCGAAGGCGTCAACCCCAAAGAACGAGCACCTGCAGAAATTGATTTGAGACTGCCTGATGTGCCTAATCCATCCGCAGAAGAAGAAACAACGCCATAGCCTTGAAAATCTTCAGCCTTTACTTAGAACGTTGAAAACGCCGTTCCAGTTTCTGCCCGGTGGATTTTCATTCAATTCGCGACAACGAATCATATACATTTCAGCAATATAATCATCTTTGAAATCAGCAAGAATCATTTGAAACAATTCGTAAGCCTGACGCCATTCACGCTGTAGATATACTTCAAGAGCCTCCTCAGTAAGCTTTGCCAATCGTTTGTTTTCGCTGGCATTATCGTCTGAAGATTTTCCAAGAAGCTGATAGATTCTGACGCTCTGGCTGCGGCCTTTTACCGTAACCAGATCGAGCGGCCTGAAAACAAATTCATCACCGGCTTTTTTCATTGTAGATTCGCTTACTATGATTCTCGAAAGATAAATCTTGTTCAAAGCCTCAAGACGGCTGGCAAGGTTTACATTGTCGCCGATGGCGGTGTAATTGAATCGATCAGATGAACCAAAATTACCGATCAAGGATGAGCCTGTATTAATGCCGATTCTCGTGACCAGCGGGCTGCGATTTTCTTTCTTCCATTGTTCATTCAAACGATCAACGGCGGCTATAATTTCCTCAGCAGCTTTGCAGGCATGCTCGGCCTGCTTTTCGTCGGCTGCAGGGGCTCCCCAGAATGCCATGACCGAGTCACCGATGTATTTATCGATGGTTCCGCCATGCTTGTGAATGATTGCCCCGATTTCGTCAAAATAAACCGAAAGCTGCTCCATCAGTTCAGCGGGCGAAACTTTTTCGGTGATCGAAGAAAAACCGTAAATATCAGTGAACATCAGAGTAATTTCTTTGGACCGAGCCTCGAGCCTGGCTTCATCATGGCTTGTAACCAGACTTTGAACTATCTCAGAAGGCACATACTTCATGAAGGCATTCAACGCCTTTTTCATTGAATTCATCGTTTCGCCCATGCGCTGAATTTCAGCGATCGGCGAACGAATGGCAATTTCGCCTTCGAAGTTAAGACTGCGAATTCGGTCGGCCTCGACAGTAAGACTTTTAATTGGCTCGGTAAGTTCACGTGAAAGGGCTGAAGTAAGGAACCCGCCGATAATCAAAAGCCAGAAAGAAAAAAGCAGCGTGGTTTCATGTGTTCTGGCAATGGGTCCGATAAAATCGTCTTCAGGCACGATGATGCCAAGGTCCCAGTTTTGCCCGTAAAGTCGTGGAAATTGTCGGAATGAAGCGATGTATCTTGCGCCATTGTGGACAAGAACAAATTTTCGCTGTCGAACCGTTAAAAATTGATCGAGAGCGGCTTTTACCCATCCGAACTTGATGTTGTCCTGGGTTGGAGATCTTGGACTGGTCTGGGCTTTCTGCAGAATTTCAGACCTTTCAGGATAAGCGAGAATATTACCGTCATTATCAAGAATGAAAGCAATTCCTGATTCGCCAATTTTCAGACTCTTAAGAAATTCAGACAATTCGCCGAGGCGAAAATCTATGCCGACAGCGCCGACAAAAACGTTGTCAGGGCCATAAACCGGATGTGCGCTGGTAATACCCGGCACTCTATCGGTAAACAATCGGTATTCACGGCTCCAGACTGCTTCGCCTTCTGCTTTGGCCAAAACATACCAGGGGCGTTCGCGCGGGTCATAATTCAAAATAGAGCTCGAGCTGGTAGCGATGATCGTTCCGTCGGGAGTGCGTTCTATTTCCATGACTCCGACGGGTTCAGAAGTTCTCGAGACAATTTTGGTAGAAAAATTACCATTCTCGGTTCTTCGCGCCATGATGAAATTGCCACCCTCATCACCAAGATACACTGCCGAAAACTGCGGGTAAATTTCAAGTGTTTCAAGACTGATGGTTTCGACCAAAGCAGGGTCACTGCCGAAAGTCGCGCCTCGCTCGATCATTCTTCGCAATAAATAACCGGTTTTTCGGGCCGGTTCCAGGTGATTAACGGTTTGTCTGATGACAGTTTCTGAAATCTGGTATAAAAGCTCGTCTGAAGATTTCAGCATAATTTCGGAATTGCTTCGATAGCCGTAAACCACTATTCCGGCGACAATCAAAGAAAACAAGGCCAGAAAAGAGAAAAATACGACGACCTGAAGTCTGTAGGTTCTGAAATTGTCTTTACTCACCACTAACCATCCTGGAAACAAATTTTATCATAAATCAGAGCAAACTAAAGGTTTATATTCTCAGTTAAAAGTTATATTATTTTGCAAATAAACCCAAGAATTGAAGAGCACGGAGGAAAAGGAATGTTAAACAATAACAACATTGCCCAGGCAATGACAATCAAACTGGATCCGGTTCTTCCGGAATATCCGGAATTTATTGAGGGAATTCGCAGGGCTCCGGACCGGGGCTTCAATCTCAATCAGCACGAAACCGAGCTGGCACTTAAAAATGCGCTTCGCTACATTCCTGAAGAGCTTCATGAACAGCTTATTCCAGAATTTTTAGAAGAACTGACGACCCGTGGCCGAATTTATGGATACCGATTCAGACCGGAAGGCCGGCTAAAGGGCCGACCCATAGAAGAATACAAGGGCAACTGTATTGAAGGCAAAGCTTTTCAGGTCATGATCGATAACAATCTTGATTTCGAAATCGCTCTTTACCCTTATGAACTGGTTACCTATGGCGAGACCGGGCAGGTTTGCCAGAACTGGATGCAATATCGTCTGATCAAAAAATACCTTGAAACTATGACCCAGGATCAAACCCTGGTAGTAATGTCGGGGCATCCGCTGGGGCTTTTCAGATCACACCCTTCTGCTCCAAGAGTTATCATGAGCCACGGGCTGTTGATCGGCATGTTCGATAACCAGTCAGAATGGCACAGAGCAATGCAGCTCGGAGTTTCGAATTACGGACAAATGACTGCGGGCGGCTGGATGTATATTGGCCCGCAGGGTATCGTTCACGGAACTTTCAACACCATTCTCAACGCCGGACGCATGAAGCTGGGCATCGGGCCAGACGAAGATCTTGCCGGCCATATGTTCGTGTCTTCAGGTTTGGGTGGAATGAGCGGTGCTCAGCCTAAAGCAATCGAAATAGCCAACGGTGTCGGCATTGTTGCTGAAGTAGATTATTCAAGAATTAAAACCCGACACGAGCAGGGCTGGGTTTCACAAATTGCCGAGACCCCGGCAAAAGCATTTGAAATAGCTCAGGAATTCGTAAAAAACAAAGAAACTACTTCGATCGCTTTTCACGGCAACATTGTCGATCTTCTTGAATATGCAGTAGAAAAGAATATTCACATAGAATTACTATCAGATCAAACCAGCTGTCATGCCGTTTACGATGGTGGCTATTGCCCCAAGGGTTTAACCTTTGAAGAGCGAACCGAAATGCTTGCCAAAAACCCTGAAAAATTCAGGCAGATGGTTGACCAATCATTAAAAGATCATTTTTATGCGATCAAAACCCTTTCTGAACGCGGCACATACTTCTTCGACTATGGCAATGCTTTTATGAGAGCCGTTTTCGACGCGGGCGTAAAAGAAATCTGTGCGAACAAAGAAAACCCAAGAGATGGCTTCATTTTTCCATCTTATGTCGAAGACATAATGGGACCAATGCTTTTTGATTACGGCTATGGCCCTTTCAGATGGGTATGTCTCAGCGGCAAACCTGAAGATCTTCGAAAAACTGACGAGGCGGCAATGAATTGCATTGACCCCGATCGTCGTGCCCAGGACCGCGATAACTATGTCTGGATCAGAGACGCCGAAAAGAATGCCCTGGTTGTCGGAACACAGGCCAGAATTCTTTATCAGGACACCGAAGGCCGGGTAAAAATTGCCCTGAAATTCAATGAAATGGTACGTAACCGCGAAATCGGGCCGGTAATGCTGGGCCGTGATCATCATGACACTGGCGGAACTGATTCGCCCTATCGCGAAACCTCAAATATCAAAGACGGAAGCAACATAACCGCTGAAATGGCTGTTCATTGCTACGCCGGCAATGCTGCCAGAGGCATGAGTCTGATTTCGCTGCATAACGGCGGTGGAGTCGGAATCGGCAAATCGATTAACGGTGGTTTTGGTCTGGTTCTTGACGGCAGCGAAAGAATTGATGAAATCATTCACCAATCGATGACCTGGGACGTGATGTGCGGAGTTTCAAGAAGAGCCTGGGGAAGATGTGAAAATGCGATCGAAGTCAGCGCCGAATTCAATCGTGCCGGAAAAGGCAACCATGTAACCCTGCCTTTCATACCTGACGAAGATAAAATCAAAAAAGCAGTTGCCAAGCTCTTTTAATCAAAGCAAAGAGACACAACCAGCAAAACGATTACAGAGCCTGGCTTTGCCAGGCTCTGTTGTTTTATCGAACTATTGAAGTAACCGATTCCTGAACTGTCATTTCGACCAGAAAACTCTGGCTCAATTACTGCCAGTCTGTTAATCTATTCCAGACATAAAGAGCCTGAGAAACGTCATAAGCCAGAGAAAACCTGTCATTATCTTCTTTTTTAAGACGTGTTTTCAGATAATCTGCCATAATTGCCTCAGTTTCAGGGTTCTTTTCAACTCCGCCCTTCAACAAAAGCGTTTCGACTGCTTCTGCTTCATCTTTGAATGTCCAGCGAAAAGGGCGACGAATGATGTGAAGACTTGGCAGCATGCCACAATCAACCATTGCATAGTAAAGTATCGCGACCCGACGGCGTTCCATCGAAATTTCGTCGAGTCCCATTTCTTTGCGAAGATCAGGCTCTAACGGCGAATCAGCGTGAGGAATCAGCATTATCAGACGTTTTCGACACGAAGCCGCTAATTTTTTCAGACAATCTTCGAGCCTGCTTTTGTGATGCGCATCTGTAGAAATGACCCCAAGGCTGTTCAAGCACAAAACGGTATCATGAAGAGCCGGCTGGGCAATTTCGAGCCATCGGCCCTGAATTGTCAATATGTTATCGAGCTTTTCAAGTTCGGCGATTCGGCTTAATTCATTCAGCATTTCCGCAGAAAAATCGGTAGCGGTTATTGACGCGACCCTGCGGGCGAGAGGTATGGCGAAAGTACCCGGCCCGGCAGCCACATCGAGAACCGTTTCATCGGCTGACCAGCTGAATCGGCTCAAAAATTGTTCTGACTCGCGCCTTGCACTTTCAGAGTGCGCTTTTGCGGCAAAATCAGCCGCGCGCTCATTCCAGAATTCCGGGGTTTCTTTTTTATCGGTATCGCCATAATTCAACGCCCATCTATGGCTGTAAAATTCTTTAAAAGGATCTTTGGCACCTGAGGTAAGATTCATCTTTTTCCTTTCACTTTTCGCTTGTTCTGTTCGAATATTACAATTTATTACTCAAACTTGCCAAATGCAAAATTTGCGTTAACTATATACCTATATGAAAGTTCAGAAGACAGAAAAAGCCGCATTCAGATTTAACTTTGCTCAACCACTCGTAGAAGGCGTAATACTAGATCGATACAAACGGTTTCTTGCCGACATCAGACTCGAAAACGGCGATCTGGTAACGGCGCATGTGGCAAACAGCGGCAGCATGAAAACCTGTTGGCAACCGGAAGCACCGGCAATTCTCACCGTCGAGCCGCCTGATTCCAAACGAAAACTGAAGTATACACTGCAAGCCGTGAAAATGCCCGATGGCTGGGTCGGAGTCAATACGCTGAATCCCAACCGCGCGGTTTTTCAAGCGATCAGCACAGGGAAAATTGAAGAACTGTCTGGCTACCGATACATTCAGTCCGAAAGCAAAACAACGACGGGAAGTCGCTTTGACCTTGCATTATTTTCTGACTACGAAGATGCAGCCCTTAAGGAAGTTTCTTTGAACCCTAAACGGGTCGGGCAAATTGAAGAAGTATGTGATTCCGGGCTTTCGCCCTGTCTTATCGAGATAAAAAACGCGACTCTTAAAGAAGGTGACGGGGTGATTTTTCCTGATGCAAAAACAGAAAGAGGGCAAAAGCATCTTCTTCACCTTATCGAAATGAAGCAAAAAGGCTTTAGAAGCATAATTCTTTTCTTTGCCGGCAGAAACGAAGCCAAATGGGTTGGCCCGGCTCGTCTGATCGACCCCCGCTATGCAGAGTTGCTTGAACAGGCAGTTGCCAAGGGTGTAGAAGCAATTGGTCTTCAGGTTAAAGTAAGCCGACATGGCCTGGATATTGTTGGCACAATTCCGGTAAAGCTCTAAAAAAAAGCACGCCAACCTCTTGTTGGCGTGAATTCAGGTTTGCACCCAATATCCCTTTTCCCTTACCAAAGCGTCATAAGGTCGATTATAATTTTATGCGGTAAGTTCTTCTTTTGAATTTTCTTCCGGCATTTTTTCTATGGCTTCAGCTTCATTGGGCTCTACATTTTCCGTCACGCTTTTCCCACCATAGGCGAGTCCAAAATGAAACTCCGTTTCAACCGATGAACCCTGCCCATTCAAGCCGGCTACAAGCTCATCTATCATGACCAGAAGCTTTTCAAGCACACGATCTTTTACCTCGGGAATCTGTTCTTGAGCCTGTGTAAGTTTTGGAGCGACTTCTACCAGTTCTTCGCTTCTAATTAGTCTGAGAGAACTGGTTGAAACCTTTGTGGTTGCACTGCCGGCCCCATTGATTGAACCGTTTCTAACTGCTTCCTGCAGATAGATTCCGGCGATATCTGCGGCACTGGTACCGGGCAAAGCTGAATTAGTAGAAAGACTCAGCCCGTTAAGCATGCCGGCAGAATTCATTGAAGCGGTTACAGCTTTAAGTCCGTTATCTGCTGCTTCAAGCATTTGATCGATAAAACTTTTTGTCTGTTCTTCACCCTGCTGAACCGAATTTTCTGCCTGACCAAGGTAACTATCGAGAGAAGAAATTCCGTATGACTGATTGCCATGTAGTGCTTTTACAAACTGGCTTGTGGCCTGATGAAACCGATCGAGAATTGTGCTGCCGAAAGAAGAAATCTGAGAACTGGTTCTGATGAAAATACTGAATCTATAGGCGGCAGAACTATGAACTTCCTGTTCGCCCGCCAATACAGTCGCTCCTTCAGCTGCGTTTTTGCCGGCATCGATGCTTGTATCAGATGCCGACTCAGCATCTTCGCCCAATTTATGTGAAACCAATGTGGGATTAAGTTCAGTAGCCTGAACACAAGCACTGCAAACTTTTTTTTCATTGGTGTCATTTTCAACTGCCTTGTTGATAGCCTCGTCAAATCCTTTTTCTGAGGGAGATGCACTGACCGGTTTCTGATATCGGTGATCGTACATTCTGGCAACGACTTGAGTTACTGGCATTTTTGCCTCCCTTTCTTTTAGCGCCCGATATGTTTCAGCGGGCTTTTTTCAGGATGTTGGACCGTTTTGAATAATGGCTCAACCAGAAACGGATTTCGATTTGTCGCTAGTCTGGAAGATCTGTTTGCGCTCCTCATTTTTCTGCTCCTTATTTTTCAGGCCGCAAGGTGGGCTTTCCGATTCGTCTTAGTCTCTACTTTATTTATCGTCGCTGAAATTTAGAAATTTAACCGCATTTTTGGAAGCCGAGACGTCATTTTCGCCATTTTTCTCCTATTTTCCGGCGATTTCTATCGGTTTTAACTACTTTAACTTTTTTCATCTTTTTTTTATCATTAGCTTATGATTAAGGCAAAAATCGCATTGGCACTCATATTGCCGTTATTCTTCATGGAGTTGCTCGATCCATTTTTATTATCTGCTGAAACCCTTAAGCCGGCGAACAGAAAAGCTTTTAAAAAATTAGACCGGAAACTTGAAACGCTGAAGAAAAGCTGGCTGGCCGATTTTATCGAAAACACAGTTTTTAAAACCGGAACTTATCTGGCCTTAACCGACAACCAAACGCGAATCATCGAAGCCCAGGCAACGCCGAAGAAGGTAACCAGCGAATTAAAGGTTGTAACAGCTAATCTTCTGCAGTTTCCCCCACCCTTTTTCACTAATCAGAAAGAAAGAATTGCATCTTTTGCAGCCACTATCAAGCCCATGAACCCGGATATAATTGTTCTTCAGGAAGTATGGGACAACGGGGTCCTGCTGGAAATCTGTCGCCATTTTGCTGATTATAATGTCTGTTACAAGCCTTCAATCCTTTACAACAAGTCCGGTTTGCTCACTTTAAGTCGTTTTCGCATTGTTCAATCTGAGTTCAGAAAATTTCCGCTATCAATACGGCACAATTTTGAAGAATTTCTAGCCGGCAAGGGAGTTTTAAAGACGGTGTCAGAAATTAACAATGAAAAAATTGCGGTATTCAACACTCATCTTTACTCTTCGCCC
>JASURT010000256.1 GCA_030446435.1 Candidatus Ozemibacter sp. | reverse complement strand
GCTTTGAGCAGATTTCTTATGACGATTTTTAACATCTTCATACTGTAATCGTTCTTTATTGCATCAATCTCGCCGCTATTTTGGATTTTGCGAAGGTATCTTTCATAAAGTCGGCACAGCAGAAAAGGGTTGTTTTCAACAGATTCTTTCAGTGGTTGCCTGAAAAACTGCTGTTGATTATTTCGCGCACAATCTCGGCTAATGGCAATCTGGGTCTGGTTCTTTTGCGAAGTAATCGAGTCTTCAAGAATTCTGAATTTTACCAGCGGTTCTTTGATAATTTTCATTTTGCCGTATCTGGATAGGCGTATCCAAAGCTCTATGTCTTCAGCATGTTTGGCTGAATTGCTGTAGTGCAATTTGTTGTTCTTAAGGGTTTCAGCACGCATCATGACACTGGAATGAATTATGTGATTTTCGGGGAAAAGCATGAGCCAGTTTATAAAATCATTATCCAGATCATTTTTTGACGAGAGAAAATGGCGACCCGAGTTAAGCAGATTTGAATTCTGATCAATAAAAAGACAGTTAGATGCGCTTAAAACCAGATTCTTATCAGAATTCATCAGGTTGTATTGAGTTTCAAACCTGTTTGGCAGTGCAATATCATCACTGTCGAGTCTGGCAAGAAAGCGTCCTTTTGCCTTGTCGATAAGATAGTTTAACGACTTGATAAGGCCAGAATTAACCGGGTTTCTGAAAATTCTGATTCGCGAATCTTTATAGCTTTTAATTATCTCAAGACTGCTATCAGTCGAGCAATCATCTATTATTAAAAATTCGAAATCGGTAAATGTCTGATTCAAAACGCTTTCTATAGCCTCTTGCAGATATTTTTCGCTGTTGAAGACAGACATCAATACGCTTATGGCGGGTTTCATTCTCTGGCTCCTGCTGGTTCTATTTTGAAATCTGAGTTTGATGACGGAGACAACAGTTTGACATAAAGATCTTGCAGAGCAGAAATTTCCGATTTCATGGAAAAGTTCTTTTCTATGCTTGATCTGGCGTTTTCTGAAAAGCTTTTTCTGAGCTCGAAGTTTTCTATCAATTCTTTCAGCTTTTCATAAATAATCATAGGCTCAGGTTTATCTACAAGAAAGCCATTCTTGCCGCTTTTAATGATTTCAGGGATTCCGCCCACAGCTGAAGCAATCGTTGGTCTACCCGTTGCCATCGCTTCGAGAATGGCCCAGGGAATTCCTTCGCCGCTTGAAGTGAAAACAAAAATATCGAGTTTGTGCAGAATCTCTTCTATTTTCGAATTTTCGCACCAGCCGTTGAACGAGATTTTTTCAGCCAGACCCAGTTCATTTGCAAGTTTTATCAGCTTTTCTTTCTGGTCGCCGTCACCGGTAATGCTGAATCTTATATCCGGGTATTCAGGGTGAATCTTTGCGATGGCATGAATGAATAATTCGACCTTCTTTTCGGCAGTAAGTCTGCTGATAAGGCCGATATGGGTGCAATTCGCTTCTGGTGTTTTATAAGAAAAATTGTGCAGATCAAGCCCCGAATGAATCGTTTTTACTTTGTTACTATCAATTCCATAGTTTCGACTGTTTTCCCTGGCGGTTGCATGCGAAATCGCAATGAAATTTGAAATTCGTGACTGAATCAAAAAATAAGTCATTCGGTAAATAAATCTGGTCAGTCTGCTGTGAAGCATTTGTCCAACCAGAGCTCCCTCCCAGGACGATACCTGATGCCTGGCTTTTACAGACCGATTGAGAAGAGCACAAATAATGTCTGCTTGTATGAAGATCGTGTGAATAATGTCTGGTTTAAATTGTCTCAGTATTTTTCTGAAATTCAAAAAGCCGCCACAGAGTAAATTTTTCAGCGGAAAAAGGTGATTGACCGGAAAAAACTCAATACCTGGTATTTGAGAAATCTTATCTTTTGCAATTTGCAGATCATTTTTCGAGACAAAATTGCAGAAAAGGCCAACCGAAAAAGTTTGCAGGTCAATATGGCGACACCAGTTAAGCAGATGATTAAGCGTGCCCCCGTTGCACTGCAGGGGCGAGCAGACAAAGGCTATTTTTATTTTTCGCTTGATCTCTGGTGCGTTTTCAACCATTTTCGCTGTTGTCCTTTTTGCTTAATTAAGTTTTGCTTTGCGCCTCAATTATGGCAGAATGTAAGAAAATTTCAAGCAGGAAACGGAAACCATTCGTTGTTCAAGATAATTGTTTCACTTGCCGGAATTCAAGTTCTTCAGGCTGTAGTTCAAATATTGAAAATCAAATTTGTTACAGTTCTGATGGGTGCTGAAGGTTTAGGCGTTATAAGCCTGATAAACCAGTTCGTGCAGCTGGTGATTCAGGTTAGCACTCTTGCCTTGCCCTGGGTAGCAACCAGGTTCATGGCGGTCGGCTTTTCACACGGACCCGAAGAATTCAGTCAACAGGTAAAACTGTTTTTCAGGGGTATATGGCGACTGAGCTTTGTTGGTATGCTTTTATCGTTTTATCTGCTGTTTAATTACGATTATGTGCTTGATCCAAACTTGCAAAAATTTAAACTGCTTGGTCTTATTTCTTTAAGCCTGGTGCTACCAACTTCAATCAAAGGCTTTATTCTAAGCGTTTTTACTACCGCCGGAAAGTTTCGTTTTGCCGCGATTACTTCTTTTGCCAATGTCTTTGTCGTTACTTTTATGGTGATTTTCGGTGCATGGTCTCATGGCATAGTTGGTTTTTTCGTCGGTCAGGCTATAGCTGAGTATTTAACCATGCTTTATTGCCTGATTTGCTTGAAAAGAGACCTGGCTATTTTCCCATTTTCAGGCGAAATAAAAGTCTTCACAGAGCTAAAGAAGCTAAAAGGTAGTCTTGAACTGATAATTTACGGGTGCGTCCTCTGTTGGCTTTATCCGGCCTCACAAACGGCGGTAAGATACAGTTTGCTGTTAAATGGTGGTGAAAAGCAGGTTGGTCTTTATCAGGCGATACATGGCCTTGTTTTGTATGTCTCTATGGCTTTGACTCAGGCTACAACCCTTTATATCGACCCGATTTTGAAACGAGACATATCGTTTGACGAAAAATTTGCCGTTGCCGGAAAGTGCCTGAGAAACATTTCATTTCTCATGGGTACGGCAATGATTCTGATAGGGGTTTTCCCGGAATTTTTTCTGAAAACTTTTTATTCAGCTGAGCTTTTGCCGGGCAAAGAATTTCTTTTTGCTTTTCTTTGTATTGAATTCATAAATGTTATCTCTGCGGTGTATATGCCGATGCTGATTGGAGAAGGCTTTTATCGGACCCATTTCTTATTGGGAATCATAGTTCATGGCATGGTTGCACTGATCAGCGTCTATGCCGTGCCTGTTTATGGTGTGTGGGGTGTCGTTTATGCCTATGTTTTCTCTGCGTTCTTTACTATGGCCTTGCTTTTTTCAAGATTGATTATGAGGTTCGGAATTTTCCTGGGGAAAAGAGAAATTGTTTCGCCCATACTCATTTTTTCAGTTTTGGCGGCAGCAAGTGCCTGGGTTTCCAGTATTCCTACGCAGGATAAATTTATTCCTGAAAGTTTAAACAGTCGCCTGTTGATTATTTTGGGCTACTTTTTGCTTTGCCGTGCGCTGATGACAAAAGATGAGCTGGTAAGCGCAAGGTTTTTTGTCATGCGCTTTTTCAAAAAAAGCTGATTTTCACTTTTTCTTTTGCGCAATTACATGGTAGCCAAAACATAGAAGGCTTTCTGAGCCGCGATCATGTTTGCTTAGGAAAGACAGAAATATCAGAAGAACCCCGATAAAGGGCTTGATTATGTGCCTGTTAAGCGGATATGAATAATTTTTTGCCACAAATGCAATTCGTCTCAATTCCTGGGCCAGATATTCGAAATAATTACCGTTGGCAGTGCATTCTAAAAGCTGGAACCCAAGTCGGGCAAAATGATGTTCATAAAAGAAGCGATTGAACCCGCTTGAAAAATGATACGGAGAAAAATGAGTCAGACTGTTGAAGGGGGCTGTGATTATAATTTTACCACCGGGTTTAACAATTCGGGCTAATTCGTTAAGCGCCTTTACCGGGTCTGGAAGATGCTCGAATACTTCTGTGCATAAAACCAGGTCGAAAGAGTCGTTTTCGACAGGAATATCTGTAATATCTGAAACATAGTCCAGGTCAGACTGGTCCCATGAACCCATTTGCAGGGCTGTTCCGTCACCTTTTCCATCATACTTGCCAAAGTCCTGAGAGTAATAATCAAGATGAGAACAGAACCTTTTGAATTGTTTTTCACCCGCACCGGCATCGAGAATCTTCAAGCCGGCAGGCTGTTTTTGCAAAGTTGCTTCAATCCATTTCACTCTATTGCTTTCGTTGTTTTGTCCAACCTGCATTGTTTATTCCTTTTTGAACCAGAACATTCCGCAAGCATAATTTTGTTTATCTAAAAGTTCCTGATCAGGTTCTCTGATTATTCCCTGAGTCCAGTCATCCGGAAGGGCAGATTTTTCAACCACTTTAAATCCGGCGAACATTTCAAGAACCTGTTGCAAAGAATAGATACGGTGACCGTTAAACATCAATCTCGGAATACCTACGGGTGCTACAAACAAAAGGCTGCCACCGGGGGCAACGACCCGCTTTAGTTCTTCAACAGCTTTTAAATCAGCGTCAGGGTCAAGGGGGTCACCATAGCGACCAAGGCCGATGTGCTCGATTACATGCATGCAGGAAATGGAACTTAAGCTGTTGTCTTGAAACGGCAGCTTGATTAAATCTGCCGCGCCCGTCTTCAGGTTTGTAAGGTTCAACTTGGCAGGGCGATAGTCGTAAAATTCGGTTTCTACAAAGGCCGAAAGCATCGAGGCAAAATGCAGGTGCGACGAAAAATCGACGTGCTTCTTCGGGGCAATTTCTTTTACTTTTCTTACGGCCCAGGCGAGGTGATAAAGATAGTGAGGGTCAAATGAGGTCGTTGGACTGTCATCGCCCAGACAGGGGTAAAGATCAAGAAAATTCAGCTCGAATCGCTTTTTCGAAGAGGCGTTTAACCTGGCTTTGAAACGAAATAGCGAAAGCGTGAAT
>JASURT010000255.1 GCA_030446435.1 Candidatus Ozemibacter sp. | reverse complement strand
ATGGAGGGTGACAAGATCGTTACCCAGGATATATTCAGATTTGAGCAAACCGGTGTAGATGAAAAAGGCAAGATAATAGGAAGACTCAAACCAACCGGAATCAGGCCCAAGTTTGCCACTAAATTCCAGGAATCAGGCATAAAGCTTCCACCTAACATTTTCACCGATACTGCGAGAGGATGGTAAAAAATTGCTTCAGTTAATTTTTATCGGTTTTGCAGCCATCGCCACTTTGTTTGGCGTGCTGCTTCTGTTCTCTATTTTCGGAAAACCGCCAGGTGAAGAAGTCCGTAGCAGAATGGAACAATACCTGGTTGAATCGGAAATGGCCGCAGCAGAATATGCAGACCCGGATGAAGCGGGTTTTGAAGATTCTGCGCAGGGCGAAGAAGTTTCTGATGATGACTGGGTTCGCGAGACCCGTGGCGATAAGAGTTCATCAGGGGTTAAAAAAGTTCTTTCGAATGTCGGTTCTATCATTACCCCTAAAGGCATGGCACTGAAAATTGCCGGGCAGCTGGCAAAAGCCGACATTCCGCTGAAAGCCAATGAGTTTGTCGCCATTCAGTTCCTGACCGTAATGATCGCCCTTACCCTGGGTATGGTTTTGTTCAAAAGCATTCCTCTGGGTCTGGTATTCGCCCTCTTGGGCTACTTTGTGCCGGTAATCTGGATCAACATTCTTAAGACCCGAAGAGTCAGAGACTTCAACGACCAGATTCTCGATACTCTGGTTATGCTGGCAAACGGCCTTAAAGCAGGTTACTCTTTCCTTCAGGCGATGGAAATGGTATCCAGAGAGTCTCTGCCACCAATGTCGACTGAGCTGAAAAGAGTGCTGAAAGAAAATGGTCTCGGCATCAATCTTGAAGACTCGCTGCTGGCTTTGAACGACAGAATTGAAAGCGAAGACTGGGATCTCGTCACCACGGTTGTTTTGATTCAGAGACAGGTCGGCGGTAATCTCGCCGAGATTCTTGAAAAAATCAGCCACACCATTCGTCAGAGAATGAAAATCAAAGGTGACATCCAGACAAAAACCGCTCAGGCAAAAGTTTCCGGCGCACTGGTCGGAGCCTTGCCACTGGGCATAGGTTTCATGATCTACCTGATCAACCCCAAATTCATCATGCAGCTTTTCACGTTCAAATACGGAGCGTTTCGCGGCTGGTTCGTGGTTGTATTCGGATTGATCTGGGAATGTATCGGCATGTATATCATCATGAAGATCGTTGATATTGAAGTGTGAGGAGTAAGAAATGAACCTGTTGTTTTTCATTATTGGTGGTTTCATCATCTTTCTGGTAATTCTTCTGCTCTTCCCTTCCGGATCAAAAACTGACATCCAGGATAGATTGAGCGCTCTTGACGATGGCTCGGCTGATTCAACAGCGGCTTTAGAAGCAACCTCCGAGCTGAGAAAGCCTTTTTCCGAACGTGTTATACGACCTTTTCTGGCAAGACTCGCCGGTAAAAAAGACCCTAAAGAGTTTAAAAAGGTTCAAAAAAGTACGTTGAAAAAGCAGCTTGCCCAGGCAGGTTACCCCGGTGGCCTTACCGTAGGTGAGTTTGTCGTAATACAGAACCTGGTCAGAGTAATCTGCCCGGTTTCTTTCATTGCCTTCGCTCTGGTGATAAACCCCCAACTGATTGTCATGTCGACCGCAATAGGGATTTTGTTGGGCATTCTTGGCCCAAGATTGTTTCTGCAAAGAAGAATCGCCAACCGCCTGCATGCCATCCAGCGCCAGCTTCCCGATGTTCTCGATCTGTTGACGGTTGCGGTAGAAGCCGGTCTTGGTTTTGATGCGGCCTGTGACAAGGTTGTAGAAAAAATGCGTGGGCCTATTCCTGATGAATTCAGTCTTACGCTGCGACACATGCGAATGGGCCAGGCAAGAAGAGATGCTTTCAAGGCCATGGGTGAACGCATAGACCACCCCGATCTTAACGCTTTTGTTTCTGCAATCATTCAGGCTGACCAGCTTGGTGTTTCCATCGGTCAGGTTCTGAGAATTCAGTCAGAGCAACTGCGCGACAAACGACGTCAGCGAGCTGAAGAAGAAGCCGCCAAAGCCCCGGTAAAAATGATGATTCCCCTTGTTTTCTTCATTTTTCCCAACGTTGGCATCGTTATCGGCTGTCCTGCGGTTTTTCAGATCATAGACGAGCTGAACAAAACTGGCCTGGCTAACTGAGAAAAAAATGGAACTTTTGAGAGTTACAGTGAAACACAACAACAAGCTGATCGGCGACAAAATCAAAGTTGCCGACACTTTTCTTGCAAGATTTCGGGGTCTGATGATGAAACCCGGGCTTGAAGAAGGGGAAGGCCTGTTGATTTCGCCCTGTAACTCGATTCACATGATGTTCATGAGGTTTCCGATCGATGCGATTTTTCTCGATGCGGGCAATCAAATCAAAGCCCTTTATCGAAAACTATCGCCATGGATCGGCTTTTCATCACTGCATCGTGACGTAACCTCGGTTCTTGAGCTTAAAGCCGGTATGATTGACAATTCCGGCGTTAAAATAGATGATATCCTAATAATGGAGAGAATAAGATGCTGAGAGATAATTTTGTAATTTGCTCGACCCGAAAGGAGAACGAGGCATGAAGTCATTTGACAGATACCTGGTTAAATTTTTCTATCTGGCTGTTTTCAGCTGTTTAATCGTAACAGCTTTTCTGGTTGGCTGCGGCGGCAGCAACAACCCTGCCGGCCCCAGCGGTGCCGCAACTTCTGGAAGTGTTACCGGGGTTCTGCCCACAACCGCTACGGGGTCAGTTACTTTGACAGGGCTACTGATCAATGCTGCGACAGGCAACCTAATAGATAGCAGCACAGCAAAAATTAGCGTAAAAGCCTCATTAATCGGTACAACTTTTTCAAGAACGGTTTATGCCACAGAAAACAAGGCTTTCACCGTTTTCGAACTCCCCGCCGGAAACTATCTGATCGAATTCTCAGATGAAGCGGCACCGCAGGAATTCCAGAAGTTCACCCTAATCAAAGAATTGTCAGGCACCAAAGTCGATTTGACAGTGCAGCTTTCACCAACAACTCAACCTCCTGGACGGGTTAATTTCTTTGGAACAGTTGTTGACGCCGCATTCGCCAAACCGATTCAGTTCGTTACCATCAAACTTCAAAGCAACAGCGGCCTCACTGTCGAAACTTCAACTCTTTTCGATGGCACATTTTCTTTACTGGACCTCGCCTCTGGTACTTATGAAATTTCATTTGAAAAATCCGGCTTCGAAATTGCAAGTAAATCTTTGATTCTAAACGACACGGAAATTAGATTTGGCACAAAAACACTTGTTGCAGCTGATTTTAAGAACTTTACCGATGGCGCAAACGTTACCAGATCTGGTTACGATCTAGGAAGTATAGTTCTTGCACCTAGACTTCTTGAAACTGGTGGAATCTCCGGAATTCTGCTTGATAGTCTAAAAAACCCGCTTGCAAATACTTCCCTGGATTTGGTTTACGATTCAAACACAGGCGATGCAGTTCCGCCAGCCAGTATTATTCCGAACTTTAAAACCAATGACCTCGGCTATTTCATGGCCAAAAACCTCCCCCCAGGATTCTACCTTGTAGCTTATCCAGGCTATCAGCTCTTCCCAATAACAGATGGATCAGGCAACATTGTCGGCTATAGCTTTGGTCAAGGCGGGGCTGTTGACCCAACAGTTCTGGTAACTAGAGTATGGCTCGAAGTAAAAACAGGGTCTGTAACTCCAATTCCAGAATTGGAATAATTTTTAAAGAAAAGCGCCCCCGTAAAGGGGGCGTTTTTTTATGGGTGAAAAATGCCACATGGATTTCGTTTGTGCGGTTTTTTTACCACAATTCTTTTTCTTCAAGAAGTGTTTTTTGCATCTTAACAACTTTATTTTTTCTCAGATATGATATATTCTTAGTAGGCAGTATAAAATTAATCAAGGGATCTAATATCGGGGATAACTTCCCTGACGCATGGTAAATTTCTCCCTGTCCTGAGCCTTGAGCGTTCTCTTAGAAAGCATTTCAAACTGGTACAACAATTGCTTTCTAAATTATGGAGGTGGATGTTATGTTTAGAAAAAAGAAAAGAAAAGGGCAAGCAATCGTTGAAATGGCGTTGGTTTTTCCCTTTTTTCTGCTCATAATCGTGGGCGGAATAATAGATTTCGGTTTCGCGTTCTACAATTTTCTTGCCTTGCAGCAGGTGGTCAATGACACCGCTCAGTGGGCTGCGGAAAGCCAGGGGAAAGACACTGTTCCCAGCAGCTCAGAAATTACCAGTTACGCAAATTCAAGGCGGCCGGCCTGGTGGACAGGTACTTTCACCGTCTCACCGCCTGTAATAGAAGACCTAACAAGCACCGGCGGCAAATACGTATCGCTGATAATGACCTATGAATCGCCGACTTATACCCCATTTTATCAGATAATCTTCGAAGCGACCACCGGCGCCTCGCATATCAGACTCGCGGCACAGGCTGCGTATAAGATTCCCGAATTAGTCACCACCCGATAAGAGGAGAACCATTATGTCAAGGAAAAAAAGAGGTCAGGCTGTTGTAGAAATGGCTTTGGTTCTGCCAATTTTCATCTTTGTCATCATCGGCATTTTCGATTTTGGCAGAGCGCTTCATATCTGGTCGAATCTGAATTATCAATGTATGCAGGCCGCCAGAGCGGCGACCAAGCGAATCAATCCATTGATCGCGAGAAATTTGTTCACCCCATCGACCCACCCCACTCTGGAAGAAGTACAGGCTGCATTCTGGAAATTCCGCTCACCACTGATGCCTGAAGACCAGTATTCCAATGTTACCTTCACCGGTGTTGGTACAAGCGACACTCAGGTTGAAGTGAAAGCTTCGTTCAATCTAACTCTTTATACTCCACTGGTCGGCGCACTAGTCGACGGAGAAAATGGAGGAGGAGCCCTAACCGTTACGGCCTCGGCCAGAGAAAACAAAGAATAGAAAATCGGTTTTCTGCACCAGGCCAGGAGAGAAAATACCATGCTTAAACATTTTTTCAACGCTTTTAAACGTCGCGGAAGCATAATTGTG
>JASURT010000254.1 GCA_030446435.1 Candidatus Ozemibacter sp. | reverse complement strand
CCTTTTTTAACTCTCTTCATTCTTCTTGCTTCGCCAACGAAGATAGTTTTGTAACCGCCAATATTAAGAAAGCGTTTTCTTTCTTTTGTCATTTTCATAGACTGAATTTCATCGCGGGTAATCACCAGTTCGAGAGTACCTCTTTTGAAAACTTCGGTAATTTCATCATCAATTGCGTTAACGAAGGCAATTTTCACAATACGTTTCTGCGGGGTTACTTTGGTAGAGATGTTTCTGCTCCACATATTGTCGTTGATTGGAAAATTATTAAGTTCAAAGTTTGATTCAAAGATTTTGGCGTATTGATCACGGGTCAGCTCAAAAAAGAACTGATGGTCGCCAGAACTGCCTTTGCTTTTTTTGCTGATATCTCTGTCAGCAAAAGTAATCTGAATATTGAAATAATTGGGACGGGTATATGTCCAGGCAACGGTATCAAAATAGGTTACCGATTCTTTGGCAGAATTTTTATAATTATTGGCCTGATAAAGTCCCATCGATTCAACGGCAAAAAGGCCCGGGCAAGCCATAATAAAAGCAAGAATCAGACAAATAAAGCCGGCTGTTCTTTTCATTGTTTTTGCTCCTTAAATTGAAAATACTTAGTTAAGTTTAACAAATGAAGAAGCATTGCGCCAGCCCTACAAATCGAGTCGCATAAGCCACCTTTTCTGGGGCTTTTCTGGATGCAGCGCCAAATCAGCGACTTTGAGAAAAGCAAATTTTTTCATGTAGAAATTGCTGGCACGTGTATCTTCAGGGTTCATGGTCAACTCAAGATAGGCTATGCCGTTGCCTTTTGCATACTCAAGCAAAAGTTTCATCAACATTGTACCGTTGCCGCGGCTTGTAATAGATTCATCGACGGCAAAGCCAAAAATATTCGCGCCATCGTCATCGAGATTTTTAAGCATAACCGCTTCGGCAACGATTTCTCCATCAAGCTCAAGGGCAAAAATCGAGCCGGAACGGGCAAATTGCGCCAGGTTAAAAACCGATATTCCGTCAAGGCCAAAAGCCTGGCAATCGATTTTTGAAACTTTTTCAAGAACAGCATAATCTGTTGCCTGTGGCCTTACAAGTTTTACTCCCACCTCTTCACCCCTTAGTTATCAGGCTTTCTATCAGGCCCACGCGTATCTTTTACAACGACAATACAACTCAAAGAATCGTCGGTGAGCAGAACAAAGCAGTTGGGTCTTCTGCACTCAACCAGTTTAACCACGCGATCAGGACAGGTATAACGACCAATCAGAACGCCGTCGTAACCTATCAGGCCAAGTTGATCCAGATTAGTTCCTACGACCATTCCCATTTGATGCGAAACAGAAAAAATGGGGTCGCCGGTAAGAGAATTTTTCAGCAACTCATTACTGCGTCTTCTTAAAACGAATATTTCAGGCTTATCTTTCACAGCGGCAAAAACATCATCTGTATCTGAAGCCAGAGAAGCCAAAGCCACCTGTCCTTCAAGTCGATAGCTAAAGTCGATTTTCAATTCTTTACTTAAAATATGCAACTGCCCCGACTCGGTGCCCACGACAATTTTTTCTTTATCCTGGGCAACCTCGACTTTAAAAGGGCAGCTTTCAAGTGAAGTTTCTGCAACAAGATTACCATCGGAATCCACAATGCCAAGGCTTTTCTCGCGAACAACAATAACATCATCATTATAGGGTACAAGTCGCAAGATTTTTTCTTCAGAGTCGAGCACATGAGAAAAATGCTCGGGCGACAGATAAAAACGCCCCTGCCCCTTTTCGTCTACAAGCAACATCGAACTTTCAGGAAAAACATAAACGTCAGAAAAGGCCCCGAAAAACTTGAAGTTTTCATTTCCGTCAATGTCGTAGCCTATGACTCCAAAAGCTGTTACCGCAACAACCATATCTGCATCAGCCGAAGCAGATATGGCATGAAGTCTGGTTTCACCGAGTCTCTGTTGCCAGATTTCTTCACCCACATCATTCAAGCAAATCAAAGTGTCTTTGCCGTTCCAGACCAGGGCGTATTCTACACCTTCGTGACCAAGCCAGCTTTGAACCATGGGCGGGTTTTCACGACTACCCTCGAGCTCGATATTCCAGATTTTTCTGAAAAAGAAGCGATTTTCTGCGCCCTTTTCGGCCACTTCTTTTTCCATAAATTCCATGTTGTTGACAACATCTCCGGTGTTTCGCCGCAAACAACCTATTTCTCCGCGTTCGGTGGCATAGTAAATCGCCTGACTGTCAGGACAAATAAAAGCTTTAAGCAATCGTTCAGGGAAATTGTGCTCCCAGATCTGATTGCCCTTATCATCGAATTTAATTATTCGGCCCTGTTCTGAATAAACGATTGAATCTCCGGTTTGACTTGCATAAGACACTCCGGTAGATCTCGGGCTGGTTTTTCCTTTCCATATTCCGTAACCACGAACCGGATTGACGCAATAAAGGCCGCCACCGCTATCCAGTGCAAGAACTGCCTGACCATCTTCGCTGACATCAACCGACGAAACGGTTTTCATGCCCATAAACGGATCGAATGGCTTTCCGGCCTGATTCACCGCGGCCACCCCATCGCCCCGGTCATCCGCACAAGGAAAAGAGCTTACCTGGCCGGCACCTGAAACAGCAATATCCGCAGGTCTTTTCATAAGGTTTCTATACGCCCATTTAACCCTGAGTGAGCGGTCAGTGCCGACTATTGCAGGGTCAGAAGTAACGAATGAAAAATACTCACCAGATGCGGAAATACGCCCAATAACTGCCGGAAAAGGTCTTTTTCTCCACATTGTCGTGCCTTCGGGCCCGTAAAGAATAGAATGCTTTTCTGCATCTACAGCCAGAACTTCGAGTGTGTCCGCCAAAGAAAGGGATACCAGATCATAGCCGGCAGGTCTGTGCCATAGCTCGTTACCGTTCTGATCAAAAAGCCTGAGTTCGTTTGCCTTATCAAGCGTTATGATGCCACGCCGGTCCCGAGTGAAATCGATCAGTTTCAAACCTGAAACCTGAATATGCCAGGCTTTTTGATAACCCAGTTTCTTCTCTTCGTTCATTTTTCACCAGTGTTCTAAGTTTGTTATAAATACCATCGATTCTGCATTTTCTGAAGTGGGCGTATGATTACATGGTATCCGTTCCACAGGATAATCGGCAACAATTCTGGTATACTGAATAATAATTATTATTTTTCCGGGGAGTTTTCAATGCGTTTACCTAGACCTTACCATGCTTTATCACTTCTTGGAGCAATGCTTTTCTGTTTCATAATTCCTGCTTTTTCTCTGGGACCAACAATTCCGCAAACAGGCATTTTTGAGACCATAAGCTCACACCAGATCATTCAGGCAAAAATCGATGACAAAAACGAGCAGGTCTGTCTGCCCAAAATAGAATTTCAAGATGAAGTCGACGACCGCGAATTGAAGAAGAAGCTTAAAGAAGGTCTTGACTCGCAGGAAGCCATTTTTCATCTGTATCACGATGGACTGGGTCGACCGAAAAAACAGGGTGGAATGCTTTACGCGTCCGATGTTTACCTTAAAAGTATAAAAATGACCTATACGGGCTTTCTTCGCAAACTCGGTCTTAAGTTCAAAATGAGCAAAACTCCGCCCTATGAAGACAAGAACTACATGCGCGGCGTTCTTTATAACCGCCACATTGTTACAGAGACTGAAAAAGCAAAAAAAGAAGCAGAGAAGAAGCCCGCAAAATCAAAAGATTCAGATAAAAAAGAAGTATCTGCCATGCGAGTGACCACGATCTGGGATGTATTGCCCAAAGGGGTCATTCCACCAAGCATCAGACGTCAGCACAGAGAAATCGAAGAAAGAATCAAAGCGCTGAAAAGCAGGCCCTATAAAGCTGAAATAGTAAAAATTGACCCGGTAAGGTGGGCAAGCGGAAAAATGGGGACCTTGACCAGCGATGGCACAATTACCGGGTCATATCTTGAAGGGCAAAAACCTTCGCTTTTCATAACTCCACCCGATGAACCGGGCTGGTTATCACCTGAGATGGCTGCCGAGCTAAAAGGCCAGCCGTGCGAATTTGTTTTTCAATTAAATCGTCAGGGGCACGAAATTTTAACGAACAAGCGATATTTTTTGCGAGATATCTATTTTAAAAATCTAAAAATGGACTGGCGGGAATGGTTGGAAAAGCACGGTAAAAGCTTTGAAGACCCGGCAAATCGCAATGATTTTGCCACCAGCACCATCGACCTTGAAGTCAAACTTGTCAGCGGCAAATTTTTGGGAATGAAAGCAGTTGTTTTGTGTGGTGGCAGTTTTTCTGCAGACGAAGAACTGGTAAAAGAGAGCGAAATCTTAAGGATTTTTCCGCCAAGGCCTAAACCACGAAAATTCGTCTCCTTTGCCCGACGCTTTAACCAGCTTTTCAAAGGCAAAGCAGCAGATTTTTCGATTCTGGTTTGCCCGGATGGCGCACCATATACAGAACTGGGGCAAAAAAGAGCCCGGCGCGTTTATTTCCCCGAAAAAAAGTCAACAATGCAGATGCTGCAATACCAATTACTCAGCGGCAAGATCAAATAAAACCGGAGCAATCAAAATGCAACACTGGCTGATGAAAAGCGAACCCACAGTCTATTCAATCGATGACCTCGAACGCGACAAGGTCACTTCATGGGAAGGCGTGCGCAACTACCAGGCAAGAAACTTTATGAGAGATGACATGCAAATCGGAGATCTGGTTTTGTTTTATCATTCAAACGCCAGTCCTCCCGGAGTTGCCGGCATAGGTAAAATCGTCAGGGAAGCCTACCCTGATAATTTTGCCTTTAAAAAAGACCACAAATATTACGACAGCAGAAGCACCAGCGAGAAGCCCCTGTGGTTCATGGTCGACGTTGGATTTGTCGGTAAATTCAAGAATTTGATCTCTCTTGACCAGATTAAAAATGAAAAGGCGCTTGAAGGGATAATGGTGGCGAAAAAAGGCTCCAGATTATCGGTTCAACCGATATCTGAAGCCCATTTCAAGCATATCTGCAAAATGGCAGATTACAAATAATCAGGAATAAGCCTGTTCAAGCCCCTCTTCAATTGCGCTCCACAGGGTCTCAACACCTTCTAGTCCAACGGAAATTCTTACCAGGCCCTCGGTAATGCCGCGTTTCA
>JASURT010000037.1 GCA_030446435.1 Candidatus Ozemibacter sp. | reverse complement strand
TCTTCAAGTTTCATTATCATCAGTTTCCAGAAATCTGCGCAGGCAGTTGTTTTTAAGAGCCTGAGACGGGGCACCTTTTATGCCACCCTTTTCAAAACTTATATCAAGAACGAGTTTTGGGGTTTTCAATGGTGTAACGACTGTGATTTCAAGAAGGTTTTTCTTTTTCTGGTCAAATTTTATTAAATCATGAGAATTCAGACATTCTAAAATTCGAACTGTGGTTTTTTCTGAATACCCTACCCTTTCAGCAAGCTCATCGAGACTGGTTACGATTTTTCTGTCTTTGGGTTTTCCAAGTTCAAAGTCAAGTTCGATAATCTTTTTGAAAACCGGCCAGGCCTCTGGACCGTATTTTTTGTTCAACTGCAACGGCAAACCCGAGAATTCAAGCCACTTGGGAAAACGAAAACACATTTTCGGCTGGTCGCTCTGCCCTTGAGTCGCGAATCCGACCGGGTTAAGAAAGGGTTCAAGGTCTTTTTCATTTACGCGCCAGTCGCTTCCAACTTTGATTCCAGGTAGCTTTTTGTTACGCAACCATCTTCGAAGTACTTCAGTATTGATATTGAGAATTTTGGAAACTTCTTTTAAATTCAAGAGTTTCGGTGCATCCATAATCTTTTGACGTCCTTAATTTGACTAATTTCAAGATATCATGCACGCATAGTAGCATCAAGATTTTTCGAATTTAATTGCATATTGGAAATTTAAAGAATAGTATAATATTTAACACTACTTTGTATTACTTTAACAACGGAGAGAGGTCATGTCGCTAATTTTAAATGCAATAAAATCCACTGTTCCCGATAAAGTTTACGATCTGCCACTGACCAATCTGGCAGCCTATGCTTTTGTTACCACGGCCAAAACCCGTCGTGTCGGCCTGAGTATGACGCTTAGCGACGACCGGGTTTTCGAATTCAGGGTTAAATCGGCGGTAACCAACATGGGTGAAGTCGAAAAGCTTGGCTTGAAAAAGATTCTGGAATGGACAGATTCTCTCAACGGTATTGAAAGATCCTTTGCCATTGCCTCTTTGAATAGCGCAATAGATCTGGGTGGCAAAAACAGATACTTTACCGGCAATGCCCTCGAGCTGACTGCCCGGCTTGCTGAAAACAAAAAAGTTGCTGTAGTTGGGCATTTTCCCAATATGGATCACATAAAATCTGTTGCCAGCTCGTTTACGATTCTTGAAAAGCGTCCACAAGAAGGCGATCGCAAAGCTGAAGACGCGGTTGAAGTTATTCCCGAAGCGGATGTTATTACGGTTACCGGTGTTACCTGTTTAAATGACACTTTAGAAGGACTTCTGGCTCTTAAGCGATCTGACGCAATTTTTATCGTTCTTGGTCCGACCATTCCGCTTAGCCCGGTTCTTTTTGACTTTGGTGTCGACGTAATCGGTGGTGCATGGGTTGAAGATGAAAATGAAGTGTTGAGCAAAATGGCCCAGGGTGGAACAGCCAGGCATGTCGATGGTTTGCGTAACATTCTTTTTCCCAAAAATCCCGAGTTACTCGCCGGATTTTCTGAAGTTAAACCGCCTGAACATATTATCTGACCAGGAAAGCAACCCGATGCAACCAGACTGGAAAAGCGAAAGCGGAGAATCGTTCGAACAGCACGCCGAGAACTCTTTGCGGCCGGTTTATCAGTGGTTTTTGAAAGATCTTGAACTTGCATATAAAAAGAGCATTAAAGGTCTTGATGTCCTTGAGATTGGCTGTGGGCCTGGTTTTATGAATGAGCAATTCGAAAAGGCCGGTGCAAAAAGAATCTTTGAGCTTGATCTTTCGCCTGGCATGCTGGAAAAGGCGCAAAGCAGATGTGACTTGTCCAGAACTCTTCTAATTCAGGCTGATGCGGCGGCCATTCCATTAAAAAATGCATCGGTAGATATAGTTTTCAGTCGCGGCTCAATTTTTTTCTGGACTGAAATTGAAAGATGTTTTGCAGAGATCAGACGTATAATGAAACCGGGCGCACTGGCGTTTATTGGCGGCGGTTACGGTCTCAGCACTCCTGAAGCTGTAGTTGAGCCCATACTGAAAAGAAAAAAGTCAGGTGCGGGCAAAAAGTCTATTCCAAGGCTCGACCTTGACAAGCTCATTTTAATCGCGCGAAAAAGCTTTGAAAATGCTACAATTCAACAGGCCCCCCGACGTGGGTTCTGGCTGAAATGTAATAACTGAACACAGGAGACCTGAATTTTGCAGGAAATCAGTTTCTTTTTTGAAAAAGGCGGACTGCTGTTTTATCCGCTTACAATGCTGGGTTTACTAATTTTTTATCTTGGTTTTTATCAGGTCTATTTTTGTCTAAAATGCGATTTTAAAGCCAGGCACAAAAAACCTGACTGTAACTTTATCTGGGCGCACAAAGCTTTTGTAATGTCTGAAAACGGAAGCGGGTTCAAAGGTGCGACCCTGATCGAATCGTTAGAAATTTGCTTTGCCAAAGTAGAAGAGCAAATGGGCCGAAAAGTCTCAACCATGAGGTTTTGCGGACAGATAAGCACGCTGATGGGTTTTCTCGGAACGGTTACCGGCATGGTCAAAACCTTTCAGGCCGTTGCGCAAAAAGGTGCGGCCACCCCTGCTCTTCTGGCCGGAGGCATTTACGAAGCACTCTTTACCACTATTTATGGTTTGATTCTGGCGATAATCGCGGTCGGGTTTGCACATCTGATCGAATCAATCACCAGACATCGAATCAGAAATCTTGAAGCCGAAATTCTCAGAAAACTCGAAATTCAGGATACGGAGTCATGAGCCTTCGCAAACTGAGAAAACGTCAGAAATCGCCAATGCTTGATCTAACCGGTGCTTCAGATATTATTTTTACTCTTCTGCTTTTTTATATTCTGACGCAAAACTTTTTGCCGACCCTCGAAGTGAACCTTCCTGCCCTTAATTCTGAAAACCGGCAGCAAAACGATACAGAGCAGGTTATCGTGCTTGAAGCTGAAGGCAACTTTATTTTCAACGGGCGAAGCGCAAGTCTTGCAGAGATTAAGGAATCACCGCACGAATATTTTGCCGGCCTCAAACCAGAGCTTTTAGTAACCTTAAGAGTAGACAAAAAGTCTCCTGCCGGTCACATGGTTGAATTGATGGATATTCTCGCGGGACTCGGTTTTTCGAGTTTAAGCTTTCAGGGCGTGCCAGATGTGGGAAAACCTTAAAAGAATTTTTCGCCTGAGTAATCCGGTTGTTTCATTCGTTCTGGCTTTCATCTGCCAGACAGTCATTTTGTATGGAATGGGCAACTTGCTTATGCCTGTCAAAACGTCAGAACCGGTGAAAATTACCGTAAAACTGGTAAAAGCTCAAGAAATTAAGAAACCATCAACTGAAAAACTTGAAGCTAAAGAGCTCGATAAACTGCCGGTTAAAAAGGTTGCAGAACCCATTGTTGAAAAAACAATGCCTGAGATCGAGGTAAAACCACCTGAACCAGAACCAGAGCTCAAACCGGAAAAAAAGCCTGAGCCACAGCCTAAGCCTTTACCAGAACCAAAACCGGCGCCGAAACCCCGCAAAAAGCCAAAGCCAAAGGCGCAGCCAAAAACAAAGATCAAGCGCCCTGCCCTGACAAAACCAAAGCCTGAAATAAAGCCCGATCCTGTGACATTGTTTCCGGACAAAAATCTTGAAAAAGAGGTTTCTGAAAATAGCGAACAAAAGCCTGAACCAGTTAAGGCAAAGACCTCTGCCAGTTTACCCAGTCAGACGGATGTTTCGAGATCAAAGCAATCTGTACAGGCTCTAAGTCCCGACAAACGCCATGCTTATCTGCAAAAACTTTTCGCGCTTCTGGCACGCAATCGACGGTATCCACGAAATGCCCGCAGAAGAAATATAACCGGAAGAGTAATCGTCGCCTTTCAGGTTGACCGGAACGGTCAGGCCTTAAATATCGATATCAGGTCAGATACGCACAAAATTCTTGCCGACGCTGCTTTCGATTTGGTTAAGAAAACCAGATTTCCTGCTCCACCCGAAGGCTGGAAAAAAGAATTTATCATCGAAGTCCCGATAAGTTACCATTTGAGGTGATTGATGTTTCTGCCAGGCAAAAGCTCAGTTGCCTGATTTAATTTTGATTCACTTTGCACGGAAAGGTTTGAACGTTGTTTCGAGATTTTGCTTATAAAAAAAGAATCAGACTGGTCTGTATGATTTTTCTGATTCATTCGACCCTGCCGGTTTTTTCGAATCAGGCAGATCTTGATAAAATTGAGAAAATTGTTGATAAAGCTTATGAAACAATGCAGCTTTCGCTTGAGATCAGCTCAGGTTCTGTAAACAACGAACAATTTCTGCAAGAGGCCGAATTGCGTTTGAAGTTCGCCGAAATAGGCGAAGGTTTACATAATTTTCTCAATTCAGATTACATGAATTTCTCGCTTTATCTTCTTTCAATAAAATTCAACCGTTCAGGCGCAGCCTTGCTGGTTTTGAAGCGACAGCTGCTGCAGGAAAAGGAAAAAAAAGTTATAGACTGGCTGCTAAAACGCATCGACGAGGTTGAAAAGAACTGGAATAAATTAGGCGAAAAGTCTGCGATAAACCACTTCAAACAACTTTTCCGCTAAATCAGAAGAAACTTTTAAGATCTTCAACCCCTATCTTGCCAACTTTTAGCAGTTTTTCAAAAATTGCCGGATCAATTTTCCGGGCAGCTTTGATCATGTAAAAACCACGAAGATAAGACGCGTCTTTAGTATAGGCTCCAGGTCTTGAAGTATCTTTAAGTCCTCTTTTGCACCTTGTGGTTATGCGCCATGCCGTTTCTTTGTCGGCTCCAACCTGACGCAGCAGCTGAAAAGTATCGTGAAAGGAATTTTTCAAAGCCCAATGAACCCCTAATACCCTTAGGGCAAACAGAGGTAACCCTTCTGTAATGCCATTGCTGACTTCATTGTAAACGGCAAGACCTTCTTCGGTGGCAAGATAGCCCGGAAAACCGGTTGTGAAAATTTTCAATGGTCTTTTGCTGCCATTTTCGGCCCGGCTTGCGTGCACCCCAATTTCATGAAGAATAAGTCGGCGTGCATCCTTTGCCGAGAAAAAGGCGGTGGAATTGATTTTTACTTTTCGGGCCGCCGGCGAAACCGAGGCTCTTGCAGCCATATTTCTGGCGATCTTTATTTTCCAGTTATGTAACCTGTATTCTTCAAGGCCCTTTTGCAGAATTTCAGCCAGTTCATTCGGTGAAATATTTTTCTCTTCTTCTTTAAGGTTCAGCTCGCGCACAAGTCGATGAGCTTCGAGAACCAGCCAGGTTTCTGGCGCAGGGTACAACTGACATGAAAGATCGGCAAAACGCTTTGCATCATTGGTAAGCAGCATCTGGGCCTGAGTAGAAAGATTTTTGGCAGTTCGATTCAAAATCTGTGCATAGCTTTTGGCACCGACTAATTCTGGTTTGAATTCAGCCACCTTCTCAATTTCTTCCGGTCTGGATTCATAAGTGAAAAACGGATTATAAATCTGATGATTTTTCAAAGCGGTGAAGAATTTTTCTTTTTCAACTTTCTGGCTTATTGTTTCAGGGTTGATACGACTAGAAAAAGCAACCAACTTTCTATTCTGCGCCAGTTCAAGATCGAGTTTTACTTCATCGGGGGTTGGCTGCGGAATGGTAAGACATGAAGCTCTTACCGCCAGGGCCAGCAACAATAGCCCCAATGATGCCGGAATTTTAGCTTTTCTGATTTTGTGGGCAGGATTTTGCATTACAATTCTCCAATATGTTTTTTATGGCGACTAAAAGCACCTTTTTATAGATTTTAACAAACCTTTTCCGACAAAAACAACCTCGTAATCCAATCGGTTTCAGGACTTCCCAGGTTAAAATTTCTGCTAATGTTTGCAGTAGACGCCGCCTCTGATATATACTCTTTAAAAATTTATCAATTGGAAATCATATGGAATACGCACTACCAATTATGACAGGTTTGTCTTTAGCGGCATTGACCGGTTTTAGAGCATTCTTACCGCCTCTGGTGCTTGGACTGGTTTATCGGATTTTTCCTGAGGCTGTAAATATAAATGAGCAATTTGCTTTTCTTGCTCAGGACCCTGTATTGATATGCCTTGGCATCGCTGCCCTTTTCGAATTTCTCGCCGACAAGATACCGGTCGTCGACAACTTTCTCGACTGGCTCGCTTTGCCTGCTAAAATATTGTTTTCAGGTATTCTTACCTATGCCCTTATTCCGGGGGCAACACACTGGTTTTATTTACTTGTCGCCATTGTCTTTGCCGAAGGGGCAACCCTGACCGTACATGCCGGCAAAACCGGCATTCGTGCTGCTTCTACCGTAACCACCGGCGGTACGGCTAACCCGGTAATCGGTCTTGTCGAAGATGTGATATCGTTCGCTGGTGCCGTTGCTGCAATACTTCTGCCCTGGCTGGCTTTGCTGCTTCTGGCCTATATAATTTATCGGTGTCTTCGATTTTTGTTCGGTGCCAAAGGCGGAAACAAAAGTGAAATTGCCGAAACCAGGCCATCTTTTATCTGGTATGAGGTTTCACAATTTTTAAGCCGCTGGTTTTTCATCATTTACAATCGCATGAAAATCAATGGCTACGAAAAGGTTCCTAAAACCGGCCAATTCGTAACCGTTGCCAATCATGCTTCTATTTTTGACGGCTTCATAATGGCTGGTGCAGTCAGGCGAGCCCTTTTTATCATGGTAAAAAAAGAAGCTTTCGATAACCCGATTAAAGGCTGGTATCTGCGGAAAGTGCTTTGTTTTCCGGTTGACCGGTCAAAAGTTGACGCCACAGCGATCAAAACTGCCATGAAGGTCTTGAACGACGGCTATAATCTTGGCCTGTTTCCCGAAGGAACCCGAAACAGAGAAGGAAAAGTCAGTCAGTTCAAACCGGGTGCCATCAAGTTTGCCCTGAAAAAAAAGCTGCCGATCATACCTGCCTATATTGCGAACTCTCATAATCTTACCCCACCCGGAACCGTTTTTCCCCGACCGGCAAAAATGTCTGTGCATTTTCTGGACCCGATAGATACCAAAGCAGAGCTTGAAGCGGGCAAAAATGAAGAAGATATTCTTAAAATGCTATATGACAGAATTTGCACCAAAGGAACAGAGGTCATGGGTTTTGACGTCAGAGAATCCGCAGAAGAAAGCGTGGCAGAGGTAATAGAACCAAAGCCCTCGATCGAGAATGCCTGAAAAATTGCCAGAATTTTCGCCGTCAAAGAATTACCCGGGCTGGGTCTATGTCAGTCTCGATGTCATGAGAAAGAATCTGCTTTCTATTGCCAAAGATTCTGTTCTTGATATTTCTTTGCCACCAATTTCGAAAAGCTGGCCTTATCTTGAAGACGATATTCTCAGAAGTGGTTTCAGCATGGTTGCTTCTGCAAAGCCGGAAGATCTTACCCGGGTTTCATCGCAATTTGAAAGAATTCTTTTACCCGGTTTGAACCCTTCAAGACTTGGTTATGCTATCGAAGGACTGATTCCGGTTCTGTCTAACCATTCAGAGGCTTTGGCTCTCTCGAATCTGGCTCAGACCAATGATTGCCGCTTAAAATATCTCTTACGGGTCAGAACGCTTGAAAATTCTTTTGTAACAGGTGATTTATCTGCTTTCGCCGACCTTGACCGTTTAAGTTCTTTGCCGATGATCGATCTGGCCGGAGCTTTACTCGAAACTTCGGTCGATGAAAACAGGTTAAAGGCTTTTGCCCGTGATTTACGTGGTCTTTCACCCTTGTCTGAGCCAATTATTTTTCAGGCGAATGTTGAAACGACCATCACCGGCTTGCCGCGCCTGGTAGATTTTGAAATGGCCGGCTTGAGCGAAAAAGTTGCTCCGCTGGCTTTCTCAGCCGGTTTCTGGGCTTTTCCCGTTTCGACAGATAGAAATGAAACTATTTTTCGCAGTGACCTGGGTAAAGCAAACGGACTACCGGATAATTTCCCGGTAACGATTGATAATAAAGAAGCGCGGGTTTTAAAAGTCGATTTGAATTACAGCCTTTTTGCCATAAAAGATTTTTTCAGCAAAGCCTCTTTTCCGTATCAGGGCCGGCTGCTGGGCAGTAATCTGATAAACCCCATATCACAGCATAGCTGGCAGGGTCTGGAGTTAAAAAACTTTTTAATGCACAGCCAGAATCTTGCCATTTATCTGCAAGAAGGTGACAAGGTTATTGATCAGGGCCTTTTCTGATCAAAATATCAGGAATAAGAATTTTTTCCGGGCTTATCAGCATTCTGGTTGCTGAATCTTTGATAATGCTCAACGCCGGAATTCTGGATTCAGAAAAAATACTTTTCAGGTAATCAACGAAAAGGTTATGTACAAGACCGCAAGCAGGCACTTTGAATCGATTGATTCTGATCTGCATTACTTCGGGCGGGCCTTGAGGCTTAAATTTGAGTTCAAGAACAAACACAAGCGAGCGAAGAAAAAAGCCTGAACCGATAATATAAAGACTGCCCTGATTCTCGCCCGGTAAAAAGCGAAGACGTTGCAGGCAAAAGCCGTTGATTGGCGGAAGACTGATAAATGAAAGCAGGGCATTGGCTTCTGAAGGCGTTAACTCTACTGTTCCCTTCTCTTTTTCGGCACGCTCCAGCCTTTTTTCCTGAAGAGTCCAGTAGGTTTCCTGATCGGGGGCAGCGAACTGAGGAATATCTATTGGCCGAGTAATTTCAGAAAATGCATTCGCAAGATAAAAATAGCTGATTCCTATGATAAAAAAGAAAATCAGCGTTGGGTACAAGCACCCACAGCCAAGTCCGATAAAAAGTTTTTTAAAACAGCCCGGCTTTTGTTCAGAAGGAATTTTTGCCATCAGGTTTTGAAATTTGTAAGTACTTTCTGTTCTTCGAATGAGAAAAGCTTTTCTACATCGAGCAGAATGATAAGCTTTTCATTAAGTTTTGCCACACCCTGAATATATTGTGAATCGATACTGGCTGAAAACATTGGCGGTGCTTTCTCAATATCGTCCTGATAAAACCTCATAACTTCAGAAACATTGTCGACTATCATGCCCACCTGGTTTTTCGCCAGCTCAACAATAAGAATTTTTGCCGCCTGGCGATTTTCGTTAATCGGCAGGTCGAACCTCTTGCGTAGATCGATAACCGGCACGATACCACCGCGAAGATTGATTACACCTTCGACAAACGGAGGTGATTTCGGAACCTTACGAATTTCGATCATTGCTGAAATCTCGCGAACCTTGCTGATATTCACAGCGTATTCATCTTCGCCGATGTAAAAACCAACGACCTGAATTTCTTGTCTGACAACAGTTTTCTTAACCGCCATTGTTAGTTCCTTCGTTATTCTGATTAGCCTTCTCTTGAAAATTCCGGCGCTTCTGCTTTAAATAAAGTATAAATGAAATTACCTCGGCAACAAAAACCGTAAAATCATCGACCCAGCCAACGATTGGTGCATCCGGAATAAAATCTATCGGCGAAACGATATAGATTAAAGCAAGAAAAAAAGTTACCAGCTGCAGCTTTGGGTTGGCAAACAGACTTTTTGGAATTGAAGGCTCAGGCTTTTTCATTTTTCTCCTTTTAGGTCGGCAGAGCCAAAGCTTAAAGGAAGAAGCTCTTTAATATCAGTTCGTTTAACTTCTTTTTTGCTGTTCACCAGAAGAATTTCCGCGTTCGGGGCAAGTTCGTTGATAACCTGGCGACAGGCCCCGCACGGAGGAGTAAAATCAAGTCGGTCAACATAGACCGCGAGTTTTTTGAAGTTTTTCTGACCCTGGGCAATGGCTGCAAACAAAGCAGTTCTTTCAGCACAGTTTGTCAGGCCGAAGCTGGCATTTTCAACATTGCACCCAGGAATAACCGAACCGTCTTCAAGCTCTAAAGCGGCCCCGACACAAAATTTTGAGTAAGGCGCATAAGCTTTTTTACTTGCTTCAATCGCTTTTTCAATCAATTCTTTTTCATTCATTCCCTTGTTACCTCACTATAGGTATATTTTTATCATAAACAGCCGTGCAACTAAAGAAAAAAAGGAGCTGTTCCGGCGGAACAGCCCCTTTTGTCGTTGATATTAGCGTTTTGAGAACTGTGGTCTTCTTCTTGCTTTTTTGAGACCGTATTTTTTTCTTTCTTTTTCTCTGGGATCTCTGGTGAGATAGCCATTTTTCTTGAGAGCCGGGCGAAGTTCAGAGTTGAACTTAACCAGTGCTCTTGCGATACCATGGCGCAGAGCTCCAGCCTGACCAGTGCTTCCACCGCCGGCGATGTTCGCGTAAACGTCGAATTTGCCAAGGGTTTCAGTTGTTGTCAAGGGCTGGACAATGATTTTGCGAGTCAGAGGAATAGGAAAATATTCCTCGAATGCGCGATTATTGATAATAATTTTGCCTTCGCCTCTGCAGATGCGGACGCGAGCAGTAGCAGCTTTTCTTCTTCCGGTTCCCCAGATATATGCTTCAGCCATTTTTCTTATTCCTCCTTATTACTTAACAAGCTTGATGGTCTTCGGCTGCTGAGCTGTGTGCGGATGTTCAGCTCCACCGTATACTTTGAGCTTGCGAAGGAATCTTTTTCTCAGCTTATTGCGGGGAAGCATTCTCTTCACTGCAAGCCAAACCATTTTGTCTGGTCTGTTGTCGAGCAACTGACCATAGGTAACTGATTTGATTCCACCGGGATACCCGGTGTGCCAGTAGTGAACTTTGTCTTCGTATTTGTTGCCGGTAAGTCTGATCTTGTCGGCATTAACGATAACTACGAAATCACCACAATCGAGATGAGGTGCAAAAAAAGGACGGTGCTTGCCACGAAGTCGTGCAGCCACCTGAGAAGCGAGACGGCCAAGAGACATGTCTTTGGCGTCTACGATGACCCATTCACGGGTAAAATCAGATTTTTTTGGTTGGAACGTCTTCACCGATTTTCCTCCTGTTCGGTTAATACATGACCTTCATCAGATAAAGACCACCGGGCGGTGCAGGTGCACCCAGTCTTCTTCTGTCCTGATTACGGTACAGTTCGTATATCCATTCTTTATCCATTTCTTTCATTCCGACCAGATATAGCGCTTTTGCCATGTTGCGAACCATGTTGTGCATGAATCCGGTACCAATCACGTCAAACTGTATAATCTGTTCGTTCAGACTTACTTTTGTTTCAAGAATGGTTCTGACGGTGCTTTCGTATTTCTGGGGGGATTTAGCAAAAGAAGCGAAATCATGCTCACCAACAAACTTTTCGGCTGCCTGCTGCATCAGTTCTATTTCAGGTGGCTTTTCCAGCTGCCAGTAAAACCTTTCGAGAAAAGGTGATCTGTGCTGAACCAAATGAAAAAGATAACGATAATGCTTGCCCTTAGCTGAAAAGCAGGGGTGAAAGTCTTCATTTACTTCTTCTGCCCTGCTTACCCGCAGAGATCCGGGTAAAGCTCCGTTCATTCCTATGATTAACTTTTCAATCGGAATCGGACACTCAGTTCTGAAAAGAACCACCTGTTCAATTGCATGAACTCCGGTGTCTGTCCGTCCGGCCCCGATGGCGCGGCTCCAGTTACTGGTTATCAGCTTGAAGACTCTTTCGAGCTCACCCTGAACTGTTGGCAGTTCCGGCTGAAATTGATAGCCATAAAAGGCGCTACCGTCGTAGGTAACGGTTAGTTTAAGATATCTTTGGGGTTTTGTCAAGCTAATTTACCGACCTGTTGCAAAATGCGAAGGCAAATTTTAGCAGATTCCCCTGCCCCTGTAAATGATTTTATCCGACAAATCAAATCGCCAGGGAAAGCGAAAAAACAGGCGGAAAAATTACGCTTCTTCAGCTAATTCAGCCTTTTCAGGTGCCTTCAGAGCGCAGGTTAGCCCTTATCTGGTTTTTTACGTCTTTCATGATTCTTTTGACTTCTTTGCTTGAACCTGAGACAATGGCAAACTCGAGGTCTCTGGTGACTTCGCCTATGGTTTTCGCTTCTGATACCGAAGCTGACTCCATGGCTTTGCCAAGATGCTCAAGAAAATCACCAAAGGTGATGTTGGCTTTGTCGAAATCTTCTAACGAATTCCAGACAAGGTCGATGTGTTCTTTTTTCATGTTGAGTAGTCCTCTCTTTGTATATCTTTTACTGTATTATATCAATTTTTTCAGGTATTTTGAAAGCATTGAATTTAATAACTACTTTTGTCTCTAAAAGTCTGTATGGCTTTTAGCATTGGGGGAATTATGAGTAACAGGCTTATCAATTTGATTCCGGGCCCGGTAAGTGTTCCTGCCCAGGTTTTGCAGGCAATGAACTTTGATTTCGGCTCAGGTGATCTCGACGAAGATTTTCTTAAACTTTACAATGACACTGAAAGCAAACTGCAAAAGATTCTTGGCACAAAAAATCCGGTCATCATGCAGACTGGAGAAGGAATGTGGGGGCTTTGGGGTGCCTTGAAAAGCACTCTTAAACCCGGTGATTCGGTTGTCTCAGTGTGCACCGGAGTTTTCGGCTATGGAATAGCCGATATGGCCGAAAGTCTTGGCGCAAAGGTGGCAAGGGTTGAACTCGAATATGATCAGACCCTTAACTTTCCTGAACAACTGGCCAGGGTTGTCGAAAAACACAAACCTCTCATGATTACTGCCGTGCATTGCGAAACCCCTTCGGGAACAATGAACCCCCTGAAGGTCATTGCCAGAGTAAAAAAGGATTTTTCAGTGCCGCTGTTGTGTGTCGATACAGTTGCAAGCGCCGGTGCAACCCCGGTAGATGTTGATGAAAATCTTGTCGATCTCGCGCTGAATGGTAGTCAGAAAGCTCTTTCGGCACCGCCCAGTATGACTTTCGTCAGCGTCAGCCCCAAAGCCTGGGAGATAATTTCTTCAGTCGAATACGCCGGTTATGACGCCTTCCTGCCATTCAAAAATGCGCAAAAAGAGTTTTATTTTCCCAATACTCCTTACTGGCACGGTATCGCTGCCTTGAATAAAGCTGCAGAGCTAATATTAGATGAGGGCCTGGAAGAAGTTTATCAGCGCCATGATCTGTGCATGAAATACTGTCACGAAAGAATCGAAAAAATGGGTCTTAAGCTTTTTCCTGCTGCCGATGCAGTTAAAGCTAACAGCGTAACCGCAGTCAATCTGCCTGAAAACTATACCTGGAAAGCTTTCAATCAAAGCTGCCGCGAAAAAGGGCTTGCTATCGCCGGTAGCTATGGCAGGCTTTCTGAAATCGTATTCAGAATCGGTCACATGGGCAATCAGGCACGCCTGGACCAGCTCAAAGCCGGTCTGGATATTATTGAATCAATTTTGTGAGATGAAAAACAAAAGCATTTTAGCAGCATATTATTATCCGGGCTGGCATCCATGCAAAGTTCGCGATTCTTCATTCCCACGAGGCTGGAGCGAATGGGATCTTGTTTATCAGTGCAAACCCAGATTTGCCGGCCACGACCAGCCTAAAATTCCTTTATGGGGGCCTGAAGATGAATCGAACCCCGAAGCTTTCGCCCGCAAAATCGAGACTGCCAGAACCTACGGGGTCGATGCCTTTGTCTTCGCATTCTATTGGTCGCGTGGCAAACGTCTGCTTGAAGGGGCACTGAATCAGGGCCTTCTCAAAGCAAAAAATCAACCGGGCTTTAAATTTGCCCTGATGTGGGCCAATCGTATGCCTCGCAAGGTTATGCCGGTAAAAGATCTTGAAGCCAGAGTAATTGACCCTTCACGCCTTGTATACACAGACCCTGAAGATTTTGTCGAGTTCGTTGAGTTTGTTTCCGAAAAATATTTCGTAAATGCTGATTACCTTGAATTGAATGGCGGCAAATACCTTAGTATATTTGACACCGCTTTTTTCATCAGACAACTTGGTGTTGAAAAAGCTGGTCAGGCCGTTAAAACGGCGCGAGAACGTCTTGCTGCCAAAGGGTTAAAGCTGCATCTGGCGGCCATCGACCCTATTGCTGAACATCAGCCGGATCTGAAACAAATCGGCTTCGACAGCGTAACTCATTATGTTTTTCTACCTGACTGGAAAGGCCCATATCTGCAAAACTTCAGCGAGTGCACTAAAATCAGACAACAGAGCTGGCAAAATTATCAGCCCACAACCGGCTTACCATATTTTCCATCGGTGACCCCTGGCTGGGACGCCAACCCAAGAGCTGTAGACTACGGTAAAGAAAAGCCGGGAAAATACCCCTGGTCGCCGATAATTGTCGATAATTCACCGACAAAATTTCAGAACTTTCTTGAAAAGGCTCTTGATTTTGCTGAAAATGAGTCTGACAGCGAAGAAAAAATATGTTTTATCTCGTCATGGAATGAATGGAGCGAAGGTCATTATCTTGAACCTGACCAAAAGCATGGCTATGCGTGGTTAGAGGCGGTTAAAAATGCCAAGAATCGCTGACTGGCGCTGGCCCTTTTTTACCGTAGATATTGAACTTACCAATCATTGCAGGCAAAACTGCCTGTTTTGCCCGCGCGAAAAGCTTACCAGGCCTGCCGGCTTCATCGAATTTGAAGTTTTGCAGTCTATTGTTCGCAAGCTTGCAGAAATCGGTTCGCGTATTACCTTTTGTGGCATGGGTAACCCTCTGCTTCACCCTGATTTCTCTCTAATTGCCGAGTTCTGCAGAAGCATTAACGGGTTAAGCTTTGGCTATACTGTTCAGGCACCGGCCTTGAATTCAGCAAACCGAAAGCTTCTTTCCGATGCCCGGCCGGGTTTTATCGAAATTTCTTTTCCGACTTTTGACCCTGGGCTTTTTGAACAAATTTTTCCGGGTTGTGATTTTGCAGAAAGTCTTGACTTTGTAATGAAGTTAAGAGCTGAAAATCCGCAAATGCGAGGCCTGACGGTTATTGCAATAAAAACTGAGCAGGAAACCAGATCTGAAAATGAAATAACTGGTTTCTGGCATTCAAAAGGCTTTGACTGCAGATTAACCCTGTGTCATTCGCGTGGTGGTAATCTGACAAAAGAAAACCTGATAAGCACCCGCTGCATTGCCCCTGATAATTGCGGCCTGTTCGCCACCCATTCTTTCGTTACCTGGCAGGGCGAACTTTTAGCCTGTTGCCATGATCTTACCGGAGAAACAAAAATTGCCGACTTGAAAAGTTCAACCATTTGCGCCGCCGGACAAAAAAAACTGGCTATTCTAAACGATAAAATGCCTTTCGAGATTTGTAAAATTTGCGACGAACCGGCTGCTTTCAGAGCCTTGCCTGATAGAGATTACCCTGAAAGTTCAGGTGCAAGGCGAAGATTCATGAAGAAGTGGCTTAAGGCAAAGCAATCGATCTGATTGGCCGAAAAAGCCTTGATACGCCTTATTTATTTGATTCTGGCATCGAGCAGTTTTTTTAGATCTGCACTGAGAAATTTGGCCTGATTCAGTCTTTCCCAGACATGAGGGGTTTCCATGCAGATATAAATCGCTGTTTCCGGAAAGAGTTTTTCGAGTTTTTCCCGGGCAAAATTGTAAATCTTTTCGCGAAAAGGCCTGAAATAGCGAATTTTACCATCTTCTGAAGGGTAAAACTCTTCAGAAAGAATCTGTGTGTCAGGGTGATACTTTTCAACATACTCCTGAAACCCTTTGGGAAAGCGGAAAGTTCCGAGAGAAATCCAGTTGACTCTCAGGTCTTTAAGCTTCGCGGCCATCAGATTGAAGACTTCTTCATAGCTTTGCTGCCAGTTCGCCAGTGGTATAATCGGGTCAAAATGAAAGGCAAGACTGCAGTTCTTTTGCGTTGCAACTTTTCTGGCCGCGAGAAGCCTTTCTTCAAGAGAAGCTGCACCATGTTCAAGTTTATCGATAAGCCATAGCGGATTTAGCGAAAAGGCCATGGTTACATGCTTCGCGCTTTCGGCGAGCAAAATCGGTTCGATATAATCACTCTTGGTCTTTATTTCAAGTGTGAAATCTTCGAAATCTCTGGTCCAATCTATTATTTGGGTATTTAGCGGATAAATTTTCTCAAGGGCCATCGGGTCACCGAATTGCCCTGTGCCCAGTCTGATGGGCCCTTTAACTTTCTGACGCAACTCAATTATTTCTCTTTTGCAGTCTTCCCAGTTTACGAAAAGGGTGATGTCACCAGCCCCGGTGTAATTCTGAATAATGCAGTATTCACAACCGAAAGGGCAACCAAGTCCCCACTCGACGACCCAGTAACCACAGCAAACGCTGCCCTTCTGCCCAGGACAGGGTTTTACAAAAGCTCCGCGATTGCGGGTTAAAAGAATGCCGTCGCCCGGGTGATTTTCACCTGAAACAAAGTGCAGGTTTACATAACTTATTTTTTCGGAAATGAATTTAACCAGCTCTTCATTTTTTACCGTCTCATCGATGTAAAGGTTGTTAAAGTGCAGCATCAAAGTTCTTCGACCTTTGCAAAAATCTTTTCAGCAATCTCTGCGGCCTGTTCAAAACGTTTGACGCTGTTTCTCGTAACATGCAGCTGAAAATCCATGCCGGGTCGGTCGAAAGTCTGGTCTATTTTAAAGCTGATACCTGAAGGAATATCAATTTCTGAAATACAATTCTGAAATTTGGTCAAAGCAGCTGTTCGTCGGGGTTGAACCAGAGAGTTCAAAAAATCGATTGCTTCGCGGGCTGATTTTGCCTCTATAACTTCAGGAAGAGAGTTTTTTCGATCAGACTGCCTTAGCAAAGAAGCCGTCATACGTTTTTCACTGACCGTTCCTTCCAGCTCCACAAACCATTTTATCAGGGCAAAATTCTTCAGATGCGCGATTTCGCGCCAGATGTTCATGGGAATACCGTTGAATTTCTGCGGTTCAAAATTCTGGTATTCAGCCGCTAAATAATCGAGCAAACGCAGCATTTGCGGCGAAGTCGAAAGATTGCAGGCCAAACAGAATTCGCCTTTTTTACTGTCTGGCACCTTTGAAAAAACACTGACAATCTCAAACGGCTGCAAAGCTCGATGCTGATTCAGTTCAGCGAAAAGTAAGCCAGGCTCGCCCTGAATATCGACAACCGGAACATGGCTCTGGCCAGCCTGCAATGCAGCTTTGATTCGCTGATGTCCGTCTATGATCAATTGCCCGCAACCAATCGCAGGAACAAGAATTCCCCGCTGGCGAACGCTTCTTTCAAGCGCCGGGCTGACTGTTACCATATCAAGTGGCAATAAAAAATTCTGTGGTTTCTGATTTGAGTTTGTCATGGTGCAGAAATCTTAAGTTTTCTCGATGATAAACGTCAAGTTTATCTTGATAACTATCGATAAGAAAATGTTAAAACATAAATTTCGGAGGGTACTTATGGAATTTTCGGACCTTGTTTTTGCAAGACGCACAGTTAGAAGGTTTACACCTGAACCTATCAGACAGGCAACACTTGAGAAAATACTGCGAGCCGGTTTGGCAGCGCCCAGCCCTAACAATTCGGTTCCCTGGTCGATAAGTGTCGTTACAAACGGCGAAACCATTCAGAAGATGCGTGAAGCCGTTCATGAAAAGCTCGACTTAATGTTTCCGAATGTGTCTGCAGACAACAAACCTACCCTGGACAAAGTGAAGATTTTTTCTTCTATTTTCGCAAATGCTCCGGTCGTATTGGCAATTTTCAGTAAAACTTATCGCGCGCCAATTCACGAATTGCTATCAGAGGCCGAAATTTCTTCAGAACAAATCAGTAAATGGAGAAGATACCCGGAATTACAGGCTACGGGTGCGCTGGTGCAGAACATGCTTCTGGCAGCAACTGATGAAGGGCTGGGCTCATGCTGGATTTCAGGCGCTCTGGTGGCCCGCAAAGAGCTTGAAGAAATTCTTGGCGCCGGCGATATGCGCCTTGAAACTCTTGTAGCTCTGGGGCATCAAGACGCACAACCCCACCCCAAAGAACCACTCGATCTTGAATATTTCGTAAATTATATTCCCTGAGTTTATCTGCCTGCTTCTAAAGGCCTGAAAATCAGAGTTAGAGATAAATGCAATGCAATTACCTCTAACTCTGGTTTTTGCTTGACAAATTCTCTTTGGTGTTACAAAATATTACTAGGATATTTTTACATTTTTGGAGGCTATAAATGGAACAGGCAAATCCGATTTCTCAGAAAAAGTTCAGCAAGCTCAGCTTTTTTGGCGGGTTGTTAATGGGAATTCTGTTAACAGGGTTTCTGATGATGCAGTTTATGCCGGGTTTAATGTTGTCTGTGCACGAAAGCAGATATGAAACAGTCGATGAAACCGTGAGCAAGCTTCAGGAAACCATCAAAAAACATGGCTGGAGTTCGCCGATGGTTCGGGACATGAATGCAGCAATGGCAAAAGGCGGACACCCCTCGAATCGAACCGTCAAGCTGGTTGAGCTGTGCAAGGCAAAATACGCCAAAGAAGTTCTTGATACCAACCCCGAGGTATCGACTCTTATGCCATGCGCCTGGGGCGTGTATAACGGCGATGATGGCAAGATTTACATCGTCGGCATGAACATGGGCCTGATGGGCAAAATGTTCGGTGGCAAAATTGCCGAAATCATGGGTGGCTCAGTGGCAGCAGAAGAACATGCAATGCTGACTGAAGTGATAAAATGAGATTGAAAATCCTTCTGCCCGGGCGGCAAATTGCTCAGGCAGAAGTTGGTTTTCTATTGTAAAACCCGAGAATGATTCCAAGAACCACGGACCAGATGGCGGCAAGACCGATCTGAAAAGGCTTATCGAGCATAAAAGTTACTGTGTGAGCCGGAATCCAGAACCAAAGCAAAGACATGAAGCCTTTATCGATATTTTGCCAGTTTTTTTGCCGGGCAATAAGGTTGTCGAGAAGTCGGTGCATAAGAACAAGAAATGGACCAAACTGAAGATTCATCGTGGCTGAAATGGCAAAGGCACGGGTGAAGTTTCCTGGTTCAGGTAACATCTGGTGTGCAACCAGTTCATTAACAAAACCGCCGAATCCGGTAAATGCATACTTGATCAAAACGGCAAGAAAAGACCATTCAAGCATTTTCAAAATCAGGGTTACGAAGCCAAAAGGCTTACTGAACCTTTTCTCGATGATCCATTTTGCGATAACATCGCCAAGGGTGCCAAGAATGGCAAACTGGGCCATAGCCATCAAAATTGGGTGTGCTTTTACAAGTTCTATATAAAATTGCATTTTCAGCTACTTTCCTGCTTTGTTAAGGTTTTCTACTTTTAAAAGAATTCGGTTACCGAATTTTTCGGAAGAAACGATCATGGTTGGGTTACGATTGCCTTTGAAAAAATGGTGATCGGGGCAAGCTTGTTCTACAAATGGTTGCCCGGTTTCATGAGTGAAAAGTATTGCTTTGCGAATCACACATGCCTGACAATGCACTGTTGCCCCGCAGCCTTCGGGTTGGTCTGAATGAACGCAACCGATAAGATTGCCACATTTCAGCTGGTCACCAATGTCGAATTTCATCGCAGAAATCTCTTCGGTCGCCTCGTTGGCAACGATAACGTTGTTTACATCATCCACAACCATGACCGGCATCTTAAACTGATTGATAAAAGTTTTAATCGGCATTTCAAGATCTTTTAACAAAAGTTCAGCACATTTTGAACAAATACCGTGAGAAACGGGATACTTTTCATCGGCATTCTGCTCTGTAACAACAGTTAAATCTTTTTGGCACCAGGCGCATTGAATTTTCATGGTATCAGGACTTTCTTTCATTAATTTCTAAGATACTGTCGCCGACTTTTATTCTGCCGGTTCCGGTAATCTCTGCTCTAAGGCCACCGCACATTTCAAGGCCTTTCAGAACATCTGCGTCGAGTAATTCTGACAGGTATTTGCAGGGATGACACAATTCATATCCCTTCATTTCAGCTTCTCCGGCCTTGAAGCTTTTGCCGACCAGATCATTCAGGTCTATGCCTTCAACAATAAGGTTGCGGCGAAATTCTTT
>JASURT010000253.1 GCA_030446435.1 Candidatus Ozemibacter sp. | reverse complement strand
TGGTGCTGAAGCTGCTGAAAAGGTAAGAATTCTTTATGGTGGTTCAGTTAAACCTGCCAATGTTCAGTCTTACATGGAACAGGAAGGAATTGACGGAGCGCTGGTTGGCGGCGCAAGTCTCGAACCAGAATCATTCACATCTTTGATCAAGTATTGATCTGTTAACCCCTTAAACAAACCTAAGGCTGCTCCGCAACAGGAGCAGCCTTTATTTTTAAGTTCAGCACCGTCTGATCTTAAACTGCTAAAAAACGATTATGAACCCGATACCGGCAGACAAAACTCTTTCTTATCACGACAGATTATTGAAACTTTTGCTGATCGTCGCCAGCCTGATTTTCATCGGGCAACTGGTCGCTTCAGCTTTTTGGCGACAGTATTTAGACACCCCTTTGCTGAATTACGTCGGGTTTCTTGTGAACGAACAAAATCTGGTTCCATACAGTCAGATTTTTGAGACAAGTATGCCGGGCACATTGCTGTTTCACAGTATTTCGGGCAGAATTCTGGGTTATTCAGATGCTTCGGTAAGGTTTTTAGACATAAGCCTGCTGTTATTAGCGATCTGGCTTATTTATCTGATACTTGAAGGTTTCAAAACCACGCAACGCCTGACTGCTGCGGTTTCGTTCGGCCTGCTTTATTTGTCTTTCGGCGCACGCATGGCCCTGCAACGTGATTTTATCGGCACATTACCGATCGCTTTTGCGATTGTGGTAATTTTTCATTCCAGATTCAAGCAAATCGGTCAAACCGGCAAACTCTTCATTGTCGGGTTTCTTGCAGGCATTTCAAGTTCGTTCAAGCCTCATCTGGTGATAGTTCTGCCTTTTCTTGTCTACTTCTGCATTTCTAAGAACCGGGCATTTTCTTTTAAATTCTTGTTTAAACACCTGGCAATTTCGGCTATTGGCTGGCTGATCAGCTTTTCACTGCCTCTTTTCTGGGTCTGGCATCTTGGCGGTCTGAATTCTTTTATCGAGATGTTCTTCAATTATTTACCTCTTCACACACAAATAGGCCATGATTTTACCCTGATTAAGTGGCCTGAAAAGCTCTGGTATTCAATTTCTGGTTTATTGTTATTAAATGATCATCTGATCATGCTTCTTTTAGCTATTCTCGGCTATGTATTCCATTTTAAAAGGAATCCTGAAAACAGACCCGAGGTATTCAATCTTCTGGCCCTGATAACCGCTGTTTTATTTTTTTACCCGGCTATTTCCGGTCAGTTCTGGTATTATCACTGGGTCCCCTTCCTGTTTTTCGCCTGTATTGGTGCTTCTTTTCTTGTTTCAGATCAATTATGCGAGACTGAAAAAAAAGCAGACAATCAGTTGTTTGAAGTTATTCCTGTCGCTGTTTTTTTTCTGCTGTTTTCTTTGCAGACAGGTATTTCAGAAGAGTTCAAACAGCAGCTGAGCGGCCGAACGCCCGATGCCCCTTTAGGCGGAGTCGCCGATCAGATCGGGAGTTATCTGCAAAAGAATCTTAAACCGGGCGAAGTAGTTCAGTCGCTTGATTGGGTCAATGGGGCCATTCACGGCATGTTGATCGCCAAAGCCGTAACCGCGACGCCATTTCTTTATGATTACCATTTTTACCATCATATTTCACATCCATTCATAAATGAGTTGCGCCATCGCTTTATGAAAGAACTAAGACAAAGCCCACCGGATTATTTTATCTATGTTTTTCTGAAATCACGTGTCAGTGGCCCAGATACGACTCAAGAGTTCAAAGACCTCGGCATTTTTCTGTTTTCTAATTACGACCAGGTATTGAGTAACAACCGTTTTGCCATTTTCAGAAAGAAGCGCTGAACTCTACAGTTAATCAAATTACCAATTGATTAAAGTTGCTTTAATTAAAACCTGATTGCGGTTAGAATAATAGCAGATAAGATGAGTATCAGACTTAAAATTACTCTCGGTTTTGCTTTACTGACCGTAGTCATCGTGTCTTCGGTCTCTTTCTGGGCTGCGCAAAGCCTTGGTTTTTCGATAGACAGTTCAGACATTCAAAAGCTTGAAGCCTATAAGCGTCAGATAATGGCGCATCTTGCATCAGAACAAAAAATCATCGACAGAATCTGTGTTGACAGCGCCAGATCTTTTGCAGATTTAGACATGGTCGATCAGCCACTTTCGGCAAGACAAAGGTTCAGTGAAAGCCTAAAAAGCACCCTTGAACTCGACTGGCTCGAAGTTTATCACAATGGCCGGCCTTTACTCACTGAATCACAGACAATCAGACAGCCCTTGCCAAATAGTGCGACCCTTCAGCGAATTGCTGATTCCGGGCCATATTCCTACGACGGCTATCTGGTGGCATATGCATCTGTGGCAAGTGATACCAGCGTTTATGTGGCCAGGCGCCCTGATTTCAGCTCTCTTGCAGTGCCAATGTTCTGTATTTTCGATCGAAAAGGAATTCTCAAGAGCCATAATTTCAGCGGTTCACTGGCCTATCTTTCAAAATTGCAGCGAGAGAAAGTGACCGGTCAGTTAGAAGATCAGGACCAGCTTTTCAGAGTAAGAGTTTTCGAAATTCAGCCGGGATACTTCATCTTAACCGGATATCCGGCGCAGCGCGCCATGATTTCACGGACTGACATCGATATGCTGATGCTCAGGCTTGCGGTTCTACAGGTTCTTGGTCTTCTTATTCTTGGCTATTTTCTCGGAAGAAGGCTTCTGGCACCCTTAAGAGCTCTTGGTATGGGCATTGAAAAGGTTGCCGAAGGCGACTGGAAAGAAATACCGCTTGATCAGCCGCCCATGCAGGGCAGCGGTGACGAAATAGAATCAGTGGCATTGAGTTTCAACAAGATGGTAAGAGAACTTTCGTCGGCACAAACCCGCCTGATCGAAGTACAGAAAGAGCTTGCCAAAAAGGACAAGTTAGCTGCTCTGGGGCGCTTTTCTGCAGGCATAGCCCATGAGATAAACAACCCACTCGGCACAATTCTTGTAAACGCGGGTTTGCTTAAAGAATCTCTGGAAAAAGGTCATGAAATCAGCGTAGAAGAGGTCGAAGAAATTGCGGATGAAGTCAAGCGCTGCAAAAATATCATCAGCACCCTGCGCACTTACACCACCCAGACACAGCCGGTGCTTTCCGAATATGATTTTAATGAAGCTTTCAGGCAATTGACCGATTATATTTCCGGTCTTGCCGAATACAAAGCGATCACTTTTAAAATTTCTGATCAGGCCAATGGGCGAATCAGAATCGACATGGCCGCGATGAAACAGGTGTTTGCGAATCTGGTCAAAAACGCTGCTGACGCGATGTCTGACAACAAATATAAAGAACTGGTAATATCAGCGGTTAATGAATCTGACCATTTCGCAATCAGCTTTTGCGATAATGGTAAAGGCTTTGAATGCGAGCCTGAATTGATTTTTGAACCACTTTTCACCACCAAAGCTCAGGGTACAGGGCTTGGACTGATAATCTGTCAGGCCATCATTGAAGGTCACAATGGAAAAATAGAGGCCCGACGGCTCGATGAGATGACAGAGCTCAAGATACTGCTACCTTTTACAGCCGACAGAGATAATACAGCAGAGGAAACCTTATGAAACGCAAAATACTAATCGTCGATGATGAATTGAAGCTTCTTAAAGCATTAAAAAAGGCGCTTGAACTGGAGGGGTATGAAGTATACGATTTTTCAGATCCTTTTGAAGCGTTTAATTTTCTTAAAAAGCGGCCGGTGGATCTTGTCGTTTCAGACATCAGAATGGCAGGAATGACCGGCATCGAGTTGCTGGGCCTGATTAACGATCTAAAAATCAACACTCCCTGCATTCTAATGACCGCATTTTCATCGGTCGAAACTGCGGTTACTGCAGTTAAGCTTGGCGCAAGAGATTATCTTTTAAAACCTTTTGAGCTGGCAGATTTTAAGACCGCAGTCAAACAAGCCCTTGCTGAAAGGCTTGATACTAACGGCCTGTCAGACGCGCGAAATTCCTTGATAGGCGAATCAGAAGAAATCAGGCATGTAAAAGAAGTGATTGCCAAGATTTCTGACACCGACAGCACGGTTTTAATCTCGGGTGAAAGCGGCACCGGCAAAGAGCTGGTCGCAAGGGCCATTCATGAAAGTTCGCAGAGAAAAGACAAGCCTTTTGTTCCCGTAAACTGCAGCGCTATCCCGGACAGCCTTTTTGAAAGCGAAATGTTCGGGCATAAAAAGGGGAGTTTTACCGGAGCCATTTTTGATAAAACCGGTATTTTTAAAGAAGCTGACGGCGGCACCTTGTTTCTTGATGAAATCGCCGATCTAACCCTGCCCAACCAGGCCAAATTGCTGCGCGTTCTGCAAGATGGCAGTTTCAAGCCCGTGGGCTCAAACATTAGTCTGAAAGCTGATGTTAGAATAATCGCAGCAAGCAACAAAATTATCAAAGAAGAAGTAAAAGAAGGCAAGTTTCGAGAAGATCTTCTTTACCGAATCAACATCGTTGAAATTTTCATTCCGCCACTCAGAAACCGAAAAGCTGACATCAGGGTTCTGGCCAAGCACTTTATCGATAGGTTTTCGAAAAAGCATTCAAGAAACTTCTCTTTAACCTGCGAAGATTTCTTTGCCACCCTGGAATCTTACGACTGGCCAGGCAACATACGCCAACTTGAAAATTGCATTGAACGTGCAATAATCATGAAAAGATCAGGCGAACTAACCGCTGCCGACTTGAACCTGCCCGACTCCACCGTAGAAGTGAACGATCTGAACATTTTCTCAGATATGCCTCTTCAGGAAACGATGAGCAAAATAGAAGAAAATATAATCGTGCAGGCGCTTGAAAAATCGGGCTGGAACTATTCAAAAGCAGCCAACATTCTTGGAGTAACCCGACAAAATCTACATTACAAGTTGAAAAAGTATGGCATCAGTAAAGAAGATTGACCGGCTTTTTCTGCTGATCGCACTGATTTTTCTACTGCCGCCCTGCCTTGCAAAGACAAGCCGGCAGTTCAGTCTGAGTAAAATTTCAGAAACGGGGCAGATAACGCTGCGTTTCAACGAAAAGCTTGCGGTCGACAGTGTCTCATTGCCCATAAAATCAGAAAAACTATGGGGAAATGACATTGTATGCAGAGCAGCAACGATAAAGCTGGCCGACAAGAATTTTCTGGCATCAGCACCGAAAGGTGAGCTGAGCATGATTTTCAAGCTCGATGGTTTGATT
>JASURT010000252.1 GCA_030446435.1 Candidatus Ozemibacter sp. | reverse complement strand
ATTCTTGTCTGGGGTCTTGAGTGCCAGCTTTATGCTCTATCCAGAAGAATGTATGCCACACATTCACCATTTGATATAATTTTAACCGCTGACTTATCAGGCAATCCCAAAGCTATGCAGTGGCAAAAATCGATAAGAACACAATTTGTCGGCCAATTGAAGGCTGAACGACCAAAATTCATTATTGTAGTTACAAATGATTTAAATCCGGTCGAGTTTACGACTTCAAACGAAGCAATTTCTCTTATCCCGGAATTCAGGGAAATTTTAGATAACTTTTACAATTTAGAACTCAAGCTGAAAAACTTTGAAGTTTATCGCTTCGACTCAATAGAAACCAGGCAAAAAGATGAATAAAACAAATACTGACATTTCTGTTATTGTTCCCCTGATGAATGAAGAAGACTCATTGAACGAGCTCTGTCAAAAGCTTACAGAGACATTGTCGGTTCTGAAAAAGGAATATGAAATTATCTTTATCGATGATGGAAGTACTGACCAAAGCTTTGAAAAATTATCCAAACTTCATGAAAGCACGGCTGGATTAGAAATAATCAGATTTCGCCGAAACTTTGGAAAAGCAGCGGCGCTGCAGGCAGGAATCAAAACTTCAAGAGGCTCTGTCATAATCACCATGGATGCAGACCTTCAGGACTGCCCCAAAGAAATTCCCCGATTTCTCGAAGAGCTTGAGAATGGTTACGATGTTGTTTCAGGCTGGAAAAAAATACGGCACGACCCGTTTCACAAAACCATTCCGTCAAAATTTTTCAATTATGTAACCAGCCTGGTGTCCGGAATAAAGATTCATGATTTCAATTGTGGTTTCAAAGCCTACCGAAGAGAGGTTTTTGACCATATCAGACTATATGGCGAATTGCATAGATACATCCCTGTGCTGGCGGGCTGGAAAGGTTTTCGAGTTGGGGAAATCGTCGTCGAACATAATGCCAGAAAATCGGGCCAATCAAAATATGGCATTGAAAGACTTCCAAAAGGACTTTTCGATCTGCTGACCATTCTGGTAACGAGAAAATACGAGTCAAGGCCGCTGCATTTGTTTGGCATTCTCGGGTTGATCTTCGGAATATCTGGATTCTGCATTCTCGCTTATCTTACATTTTTATGGTTTTCAGACCTTGGACCAATCGGAAACAGGCCATTGTTCTTTCTTGGTATTCTTTTGATTCTGTTTGGTGGACAACTTGTGTCATTTGGACTGCTTGCAGAAATGATCAGCAAATCAGAAAACAGGTTTGAAGAGCCTTATGTAATTTCGACTCATCTGAAAAAAACAGATTGCCAGAAACAGTAGAATAAATGCCGCCATGAATGTTTTAAAACGAATTTTATCAATCAGCCTTGTTGCTCTAATCTTTGGCTATCTGATAAATGAAATTCTCAACAATCGTGAGGCCCTTGAAAAAATAGACTGGCATCAGAATTCTGCGCAGCTTTTTATTCATGTTTCAGGAATGCTTTTAGTTCAGGCACTTTTATGCATTGGCTGGAAGTTCCTTTTAGGGGCTCACAAGGCTGTGCTTTCTAACAAGCTTCTTTGTTACAGTTTTTTTTTACCGAACCTTGGCAAGTACATTCCCGGTAAAGTTTTGTTTCTTGCGGGAAGAATAGAGCTTAGTCATCGCTTTGGTATAAAGAGAAAGACCGGATTAAGCGTTTTCATTTTTGAATGTCTGTTCATTGTTACCGCTGCCACGTTTTACCTTCCGGCAAGCTTTTATTTTATTTTTTCAATGAGCCTGAAATACCAGGCTATTATGTATTCGTTGTTTTTGCTGATTATGTTCTGGCTTACAGCCAGAATCGAAAATTTCTTAACTCTGTTAGACAAGATTCTGGCCAGATTCAAACAACCCGCTCTTGAAATTCATCTTGATACAGCCACCACAAGAAAGCTCATTCTGTACTACATTTTTGTCTGGGGCGTTTACGGGCTTTCATGCGCGTTTTTAGCATCATCATTAACTTCGCAGGTGAATCAGTATTTTTTTCCGGTGGCTGCAGCATTCGTAGCCTCATGGCTTGCAGGCTTTCTAAGTTTCCTTACCCCCGGTGGCCTTGGTGTTAGAGAAAGCATGCTGATAATCTTATTGCATCCAATCTTTGACAACACCCTACTTATGGTCCTGGCTATACTGGCACGCCTCACATGGACTTTTGCAGAACTTTTGTTTTCAAGTTCAACCTTACTTTTTCCAGTTCAATTTAATGCGGCCGATGCAGCATGTTCATCAGAAGAAAATTGAACGATGTACCTGATCAGAAGAAAGGTTCGATTACACAAAATCCCTGGACTTAAATAGTGAAAGATTATTTTAAAAATCAACCAAAGCCTGTTTCTTCAAAAGTTGAAACTTTTCCGGTTAGAACCAGAAAATCACTTTTCAGGTATTTCCCTTTGGCTTCTCTGTTATTTTCATTTGTCATTGTCACTGTTTTGCATCTACCCCTGAGTGTATTCCCGATGCACACTGACCAGGGAGTATGGGCCACGGCAGGAATGGCAATAAATTCTGATAAAGTGTTTTTCAAAGATTATAAGCATTTCAACCTGCCTGGCCTGGGTTTTTCTTATGCAATCGCGCTCGATCTGGTTGATTCTCCTCAGGAAGCCTCGATGCTGGTTAATCTTGCAGGCAGCATTTTGATTATTTCAGGTATTTATCTGCTCCTTGGTCTAACGGTAAACAAGATTGCTGCGGCCTGGGCCGTATTGATTTTTTCAATTTTATGGCCAACGCACATACTGCATTTTCATATTGCTCAAAAGGACTTTATGGCAGCTTTCGGCCTGTTACTCGGAACATGGCTTTCGGCAAGAGCTGTAACAAAAAGCAAATGGCAGAAAAGTTCAATTTTTCTCAGCGGCTTAATGGTTGGCATTTCAATCATGTACAAGCCTGTTTTTGGCATTACTTTGATTTTACTGGCCATGACATTTATTCTGAGATTTATTTTTGCATCAGACTCACCATCGCCAGATGACAAAATGAGCTTATATGAACTAATCAGGAATCTGGCACTTTTAACGGCGGGCACGATGACCGTCGCTCTATTGTTTTTGATTTACCTGTATCAGGGCGACGCTCTAAGCGATTGTTACAATGGCGTTTTTGTTTTCGCCCCGATTTATGCGCAAATCTCCAGATTACCAGTCTTTCAGCAAATTTACTTTTTGCTTGTACATTCTTTTATGCTTTGTAAGCCGTTTGACAATCTTGCCATAGTTCACCTGCTTCTATGGCTACTCATTCTCCTGATCGGATTTGGCAGCCTGTTCAAAAAAGGTTTTGTCAAAATGAGACTATGGCTTTCGATTCCTTTTACAACAGCTCTTTTCACCTATTTTATTCAGGGTAAAAGCTTTGGCTACTACAATATTCCATGGAAATTGTGCCTGATAATGACTGCCGGCTGCGGACTGAGCTATCTCTATAAACAGTCCGAGAATAATCCAGGCCGGTCAGAACTACGCAAAGCCGTAATTTTTACACTGTTCATAGTTTTAATTTTCGGAAGGTGCCTGCTGTTCTCTCAATATGCGAGAGTTGAAGTGCCTGTCTGGCAGGGCAAAATTGACCGTGGCACATATTTAAAACGTTACTTTAACTGGGTAAAAGATGCAGAAGGCTATCCGAGCGATTATAACATGGAAAAATTAGGGCACTGGATCAAAGAAAACTCTTTGCCCCATGAAAAAATACTGGTCTGGGGGCTGGGTTGTCAGCTTTATGCGCTATCTGAAAGGTTATATGCCACTCATTCGCCATTCGACCTGATTTTAACTTCGAACCTCAGGCAGTCTCCAAAAGCCAGAGCATGGCAAAAAACACTACGAGAAGAATTCATTACACAATTAGCCGAAGAAAAACCCAGATTTATTGTTCTTCTGGCTGATGATTTCACACCTGTAGAATCAATCTCTTCAAAAGAAGCGGTAAAACTGATTCCTGGATTTCAAACCCTTTTAAACAATACCTATGCAAAAGAGTTCAGTCTTGATAAATTCGAAATCTATCGCCTTAAGACTGATAAACAATAAGATTGAAAAATCATGCCTTTGGTCGACAAACCACAATGAGAAAAGGAAACACATGATAAAATTTTATAATTTCAGCATATCGGGAAACAAAGCGTCTGAAACTCCGCACTCCCCAATGATTGATATGTTCCGGATGGTTTCCAAGGCTAAGCAAATCTCTTCCCCTTAAAAAATTTGCCAGGCGAAAAAAGGGCTCCCAGGGAACACTAAGCAACAACTTTCCCGAAGTCATTTCAAGCAGCTTTTTTAAAAAAAGCTCTGGGCCGGGAAGGTGTTCAAGAACTTCAGAAGCGACTACCAGATCAAACTTTTTTCCGATAGACCAATCCAGCAAATCCTGTTTCAAAAATTCATGCTGAGGAAACCAGCTTTTTGCGGTTGCCAATGCGTCATCACGCAAATCTATGCCGGTTAAATTTTCGACATCAAGTCCCCGATGCATCATTTCTTTCCAGAAAAAACCTTCACCGCAACCAAAATCAAGAATTTCGCTTTTTTCTGCAGATTTGATTTCTTCTGCCATGGCATCCAGAAATCTTCCAAGAACCATTCTATGAATCAGGTTCTGGTTTTCATACTTATTAATATGACGCGAAGTCGTATCCTTGTTTATGGTTGTATTATCGATATCAATCATAGAAATCTGATTCTCTTCTCAAAATGATTTTCTGGTAGCAGAACCAATAATGCCAGTAAAAATATAATAATTCAATTTTAAGTCAAACACGATTGGTATTTTCAGAAGACTCGGGGAAGCGCTGATAATACCAGCAGGAGATTTTTATTGAAATCACGGCGAGAATTATGCCGGCGATATCGTCGACCAGGTAATGCCAGCCGAATACCAGAGTGCTGAGAAAAAGTAGAATTTCATAGAAGACGAAAAACGGAAAAAGTCTTTTCAGACCGAGAAATGTACCCCATAAAAGTATCAGGGTCTGTGCCATGTGCATCGACGGAAAACCGGCAATGCCGTTGAAAATTTTGACTTTGTAGTCGCCAATAGAAGAGAGAAAAGCAGATCTTTCTTCAAGAAGCCATTTCTGGGTAATGTCTACGCTTCCGCCTTCGGGTATCGAATAGCTTTCGGGCTTGAAAAAGACCGGTCCATCGCAGGGCAAAGCGAAATAAAGAAAATTGGCCAAAGC
>JASURT010000251.1 GCA_030446435.1 Candidatus Ozemibacter sp. | reverse complement strand
TATGATAACCGGAATTGAATAGAAAAATATCGGAAGATTTATAAAACCGGCCTTGAAGCCGAGAAACACAATGATTGCCGGAATCAATGCCGGCAGCCAGCAAATTTGCGGAGTGTCTTCCTGCACGGTCTGGTTTTCCTGAGTTACTTTCGCGGCGTCTTCAGGTTTCAAGCCTTTTGATCTGCGCCAGATCGAAATACCAGCAAGATAACAGAACAGAGCCGAAAAAGCGAAAAGCCCAAAGATTCCTGTTTCAGCAAGCAGACTTACAACTGCCGAATGCGGGTCGTCATTGAATATTTTCAGTCCAAGGGCGGTGGCATACGGAGGTCGCTGAACCGGCATCAAATACATGATCGCGCCCGGTCCCAACCCGGTAAGTGGCTGTGCAAGAAAGACAGAATATCCCATCTGCCAGACAACCAGGCGAGAAACTATCGAAAGGTAGCTGTAAGGAGGCTTGGCAAGATTTTCCCAGGGGTAGTTGCTGGTTGAATAAAAAACGATTCCATGCAGTATGGTCAGGACCACGGCGATGATTGCCCCTGAAAGAAATGGCGAAAATCTTATTATTCGCCCGGGTTTTACTTCCCAGAAGCGGGTTGAGAAAAGCAACAATGCCAGTAAAAGACCAACGGTTGCACTGACCGCTCCCGATAACAAAATCGCAACCGCCTGCACCAGAAACATTACAAAAAGAATACTGCGATTCAGAGTTCTTTTAAAACTTCCTTCGATCGCCATTCCCAGGGTGACGATAGCGGTCAGCATAAGGTAGGCGCCAAGATAGTTCGGGTTGCTCAGTGTGCCGACCATTTTGTATGGTGAGCCCCAGTGAAAAAAATCCCAGCCGCATTTCTGTGCCAGTGAATAAATCGACATGGCAAAACCGGCGACTGAAAACATTAAAGTTATGCCGCGATTATCGGTCTGACGCCGTGAAAGGCGTAAAAAGGCAAGCAAAAGAAGAAGTGAAAGCCATAAAAGAGAGGTTCTCAGGGTTATCAGATACTCTGAGAAATACATCGAACTTGCTATGGCGACAAATATAAGCAAAAGAGGCTTGAAAATGACAAAATGACCATTTCTTGGCCTGAAGAACAGAAAAACAACTGAAAGAATGCAGATGCTAAGCGCTGCAAGTGCAAAAACTATCCAGTTTTGATTTAGAAAAGGGTCATTGGCCTGGGTCGTAATGAACCATGGCAGCACAATAAGCATTGCCGATATGACAATGCCCGTGATTCGAAATAAACTGTTTATTGCGGCTGGAAGCATTTATTCAGAATAAAGCAGGGTAAGTGGAATTTCCAGTCGATCTCCAACTGTAATACCCAGCTGTTTTATCGCTCCGGAATTTAGTTCTAAAGCATATTGAGCCGGCATCTGCGAGACGTATCTCGGTAATAAAGCCGGGTTTTGGCCGTAACCCGGTTGCATTGATTCAATATATTCAGTCACGGTCAGTTGCTCAGAAAAAAATATCAGGTCGAGAGGAATTTTGGTATTACACATCCAGAATGACATAATTCGGGGTGAAGAATAAACAAAAAGCATTCCCGCATTTGCTTCGAGTGAATCGTAATACATCAGACCTTGCGCGCGCTCTTCATTGGTTCTGGCAAGCATCAGGTTCAGAGACGCCCCTGAAAGGGTTGCCTCGGTTCGGGGCAAAATCTGAGGTCTTTCGAGACTCTGGTTGTCGAACTGTGAAGAAAATGCCTGCGCTGAAGCAGAACCTGAGTCTGCTTTGCAGGCAGTGCAAAAAATACTGACCAGAATCAGCCAGAATATAAAAACTGATTTCTTTTTCACTGTATCCCAAGCTTAATGTTTATTTTTTCAAGCATACTCTCGATTTCTTCTGACGTATCAAGATTAAGAAGCGGCTGAATCAATTTTTCGGCTTCTGCAAACGAGAGATTTCTGACAATCTGTTTGATCGATGGAATAAGAACTGCATTCATGGATAATTCACGAAGCCCAAGACCAAGCAGCAAAACGGTATAGCGGCTGTCCCCGGCCATTTCACCACAAAGACTTACCGAAAGGTTGTTGCTTTTACCAACCTTGACCACTTCAGATATGAGCTTTATTACCGCCGGATTCGCCGGCTGATACAAATGAGAAATTTTCGAGTTGGTTCGGTCAACTGCAAGTGTGTATTGAACCAGGTCGTTGCTGCCGATTGAAAAAAAGTCTACTTCACGGGCAAACTTTTCTGCAAGAAGAGCAACCGATGGTATTTCGACCATAATTCCTGTTCTGATGCGTTCTGGAACAGGAATATTTTCATTTATCAAAGATTCGTGTTCTTTGTTCAAAAGCTCTTTTACTTTTCGCAGCTCTGTCATGTTTGAGATCATGGGAAAAAGAATACTGACCTGGTCTTTTTGCGATTTTCCTGCAGCTTTGAGAATTGCGCGTAATTGAGTGCGAAAAACTTCTTCACAGTCAAGAGCCATTCGAACTGCACGCCAGCCCAACTCCGGATTCCTTTCCATCGAGTTGCCCAGCAGATGAGAAATTTTGTCGCCACCTATGTCGATGGTTCTGATGACGATATTTCGGTCGCCAAGCTTTTCAATAACATTGTTGTAACAGTCGGTAAGTTCAGCTTCGGTGGGAAAGGTGCGCCGGGTAAGATACGCGAATTCGGTGCGATAAAGTCCGACTCCATCGGCGTAATTCTTTATGACTGAATCAATGTCACCTGGATTGCCAATATTGGCTTTCAGTAAAACCTGAACATTGTCTTTGGTAACCGAGGGTTCACCAAGAACTTCGAGTATTTTTTGCTGTCTTTGTCGATAGCCTTCAAGCTCTGCCGAGTATTTATCGCGCAAAGAGGCTTCGGGATTGATGAAAATTTTGCCGAGACTGCCGTCGATGATGGCATATCCCCAATCAATAACTTTCTGCATCAGGCCTTGTACCTGAATCAGGGTTGGAATTCCCAGGGAGCGCGCCAGAATAGAGGCGTGCGAAGTCGGGGTTCCACTTTCGATTGCGATGCCAAGGAGTTTTTTCGGGTCAAGAGAGACGATTTCTGAAGGTGTAAGGTCTTCTGCGCAAACAATAATACCTTCATCAAGCTCATTCAGATCTTTTTGTCGGGTTTGTCGTTTCGAGCAGTTTTTCAGGATTCTCTTGCCGACGTCCATAATGTCGATCGCTTTGCCCTGAAATTGAGGGTCAGGCAGATTTCTGAAAAAGTTACTGTAATCTTTGATTACTTCACTTACGACTGATTGTACATCCTGCAGGCAATCTCTGATTCTTTTGGTAACTTCTTTTTCAAGGTCAGGGTCATCGATTAAAGTAAGATGGGCTTGAAAAATATTCGAAATCTCAAGGCTGCTTTTAATTTGTGGAAGCTCCAAAAGCTGGTTTATTTCAGCTCGCGAGAGTTCAAGGGCCGTTTTGAAGCGTTGTATTTCGTTGTCAACTTCGCTTTCATTTACTGTACTGGCTTCAAAATTCTCAAGCTGAATGTGCCTGAGACAATAGATTCTTCCCAGTGCAAAACCGGGTGAAATAGCCAGCCCTTTTAGCATGAAAAAACCTTGAAATCAAAGTTACGACATCTTATCATGAGTTGGTATCTGTCGCAAGTAATTTCGTTTTCAGCATATTTATAGCATTCAGTTATGGCATCGGAGGGAATATGAAAATTTTGCTTTGTAACGATGATGGAATCCACGCTCAGGGCATAATCGCCCTGGCTGAAAAATTGTGCGAATTTGCAGAAGTGTTCGTGGCGGCCCCTGATAGTGAACGCAGCGCCGCCAGCAACTCGTTGACCCTTTCGCATCCATTACGCGTAAGAGATGCTGACTTTCCCGCCCCGGTAAAAAAGGCCTGGGCAATATCGGGTACTCCTTCTGATTGCGCCAAGATTGCCATGTCTAATTTAATAGACACTAAACCTGATTTCGTGGTCTCAGGAATTAATCGTGGGCCAAACCTGTGTGTCGATATCTTCTATTCGGGTACGGTTGCCGCAGCGTTTGAAGGCGCTTTCAAAGGTATTCCGTCGTTTGCTGTCTCTCTGGACGATTATAATGCAGATGCCTCATACGAGGCTGCTGCTGCCTGGGGCGCAAACTGCATAAAGAGTCTTATCGATATGAAGCCTTTGCCGCCAAGAGTGTACAACATAAATGTACCCGGACGAAAAAGCGAAGATATCAAAGGCGTAAAAATTACCCGCTCAGGCACCATAGATTACAAAGAGCAATATGACCACAGACTCGACCCATACGGTAAGTCATATTACTGGATCATGGGCAACCCGGAAATCGTCGATAACGCTGATGATTGTGACGTGGTAGCCGTTAGAAACGGTTATGTCTCTGTTACACCTTTAAAAGCAGACTTGACTGACCATAGCCTTTATTCTGAGTTGAAAAACAGAAAGTTTTAATTTTGCCGGATTCGATTAAATGCCGATTAAAACTGATTTGAACGAGAAAATTTCGGCGATTCCTTTGTTTGCTGAACATCGGCTTACCTGGGTCGGGCAAACTGGCTCAACCAACGATGATTTAAAATCAGCCGCAGAAAAAGGTGATTTTTCGCTGATTAGAGTCGCTGACTTTCAGAGTTCCGGTAGAGGGCAGTTTGACCGAAAATGGGAGGCTGAGCCCGACGCTTCCCTTATGTTTTCGTTTTCTTTCGTTCTTGATCTGGCTTCATCGTTTCCGATTTCTCTTCTTGCGGGACTGGCGGTTTTAAAAGCCCTCAAAGTCGAAAGTAAATCAAACAGGATTTGGCTGAAATGGCCCAATGACATTTATGCCGGTCGCAAAAAGCTTGGCGGAATACTGGTTGAAAATCTTTGTTTTGCCAAACGCCAGGTCGCAATCGTCGGTATCGGAATAAATTTCAAGCCGGCGTTAAAAGTTGATGATGCCATTTCGCTTGAAGAAATAGGTTGTTCTGTTACAAAAGAAGCTTTGCTTGTCGCAATCTTGTCTGAGTTTTCATCACTGCGAGAGTTGGATTCGCAAACTTTGTTGCAGCAATGGGCCGATGGTGCCGGAGATTTCTGGAATTCAGAATTTATTTTTAAAGACCCGACAACCGGTAGAGAAAGAGTTGTCAGGCCTGTTGATATCTTTGCCGACGGCTCGCTTAAGCTTAAAGTCGAGAACGCCGAAGAGCTGAAAATAAATTCAGGCAGACTGGTTCTGGCAAAGCATCGCGCTGCTTGAGTTC
>JASURT010000250.1 GCA_030446435.1 Candidatus Ozemibacter sp. | reverse complement strand
GGGCTGTTGAATTTGTAACTGTTACTGATCAGGCTGGTGTCGATTCCCCACCACCATCTCGCGCCAACCGATCTTTCCCATGAAAGAGTCAGTTCTCCGCCTTTGAAATCTGATGGTGCCCAGTAATAGAGAGGGTTGTTGCTTGCATCGAGCTGGTCATCATAGGCCATCTGAGAAAGCTTCAGGTTAAGCGATAGAAACGGCGCACCCTGGCGATAGATGAAGTGAAGCAGTTCAGAATCATAGCGTCTTCTCAGGTTGCCATCAGACAAATCAGAAGTTGTGATGGTCTGAATGATTCTTGTGCGAGGGTGAAGATCGCCGTACAGGCTTATGCTCTGATTACTTTCGGCAAGCTGATTGCGAACGGTGTCGATATTCTCTTTAAAGGTTCTTCGATTAGCAGAAAGCGCAATGTGAAGATTGTCGGTGCCGGTGATAAACTGAGCGACATAGCCCCCGATACTGTCGTTTCCTGCGAAAACTTCGGGTGCGTAACCCAGCGACAAGCTGGTGTTTTTATCAGAGCGGTATTCAAAAATTGAAGAAAATACCTGTGAATCAATTTCATCGCCATTGTTTTTGTGAAGCCAGCTTTCATATCTGTAGCGGCCGGTAAGCTTTCTATAGGTGAAAGAAGGAAATGTGCCTTCTATCGATGCAACGGTTTCAGATAAACCGCGATCGTCTTCTCTGACGGTAAGGCCAAACTGAGCCTGGTATTTCAGAGCGCTTCGATAATCTCTCAGCTTGTATTGAAGACTGTCGCCGACGGTTTCAATCGGGTGCAGCTTCATCAGAAGATCCCGGGCCTGATCGAATTCGCCTTTGCGGTAGTGAACCATCATCAGCCCCTGGTTTGCTATGTGGTTGTCTTTGTCTATTTCAAGGGCCATTTCGTAGAATCGCTGGGCTTCCTGTAGTTTGCCCTGCGAAAGTCGCAATTCTCCAAGCTCGATATAAGCATCTAATTTAGATGGTTCCTGAGTGAGTTTTTCGATGGCAAGATCTCTTTCAAGAGCGTGAAGGCTGCGAAGTTCTTTGCTTAATCTGTCTGGGCTGTCTTTACCAGGCAGCATGAGATCGAATGGCTGGGCAAATGCAGATGTTGCCGCCATTGTTACCATGAAAACAATGATTGGTAAAAGATATCTTTTGTGCATGCATAAATGTTATCGGCATGACGCATGCTATTTCCTGAGCAAAAAAAAAGAGCCGTCTCAGGTTGAGACAGCTCTTTCTTCTGCTACTTTTTTATTCGCGTTCGCCTTCTTCTTTGGCGCCTTTTTGCTGCATTTCTTTTACTCTCTGTTCCATTTTCTTCTTGATTTCTTCAAGTTTTGCTTTGGGAACGTTGAGGTTGATGGCAACTGTGGTGCCTTTGGCTTCGAGTTTAACCATGTTAAGAACTTCAGCGGCTTCGGGGGCCTGACCGGCAAACATTTTCAACATTGCGAGAAAGCCGTTGAGTGAAGTCATTACGGTGTCGACATTTTCTTTTTTGTCAACTTCGCCATTGAAAATGAATTCAATGTTTTCACCGTGGTTGAATGAGAAAAAGAAATAGTTGAGGGCTGCGAGAGGTGCTGCCTGCGGGTTAGCTTTAACTTTTTCCTTGAGGTCTGCAGGAATAAGGCCGGCGCCGCTTACAGTCGCCTGTTTGTCGGTTTTCTGAAGGATGGTGTAGAAGTCTTTGCGAGTTGTAACGCTTTTGCCTTTGTTTTTCTTGACATCTTTAACTGCCATAACGCCGGGTTCGGCACCGACAACAGCTGTAGATGCATCGAGGAAAAGACCATAACCATCTTTTTTGTCTTTTGGAATAACCGCGTCGAAACCATCAATTTTGGTTACTTCAACTTCTTTGGCGGCTTTTTTGTCTTTGGCGATAGATTCAAGAATTTTTGCGATTTCGAATTTGCCGTCGAAGATTGCACCGGCCATCTGGGCTGGTTTTTTCGGGTCAACTTTTCCTGAAGAGAAAATTACGACCTGATTAAGGTTTTCCATGGGATTGAAGCCGGTATTTTTTACGAATTCATCAAAGGCTTTTTTCTGTTCAGGTGATTTTTCAAGGTTTTCCATCAGAGCTTTTTGGGCTTCAGGATGACTGAGAATCTTTTTAACATTGACCTGAATTACAAAATCCGCTTCCTGGGGAATCAATTGAAAAAGATCGGCGGCAAAAATCGCCGAACCAGTGAACGCCACTAATATAGCGGTTACAAGCATCAGTTTCTTAAACATAAAGAAAACTCCTCTTACAAATCAATTTTCGAGACTTCCAAGCATGAAATCCGTTTGCATAATAGCCTTTACTAAGAAAAAAAGTCAAGGAAATTACCATGCATTATGAAAGGGGATCAGCCAGAGCCGAAAGGCTATTTAACCCGTAAATTAAAATGGGGCAGAATCAGCCTTGAATCAAGAGCAAGAGGGGGGCAGGTTGAAACTGTGCCCCCGATATGATAGCATACGAAACCGAAAACTATTCCCCAGAGGGTATATTAATGGAAGTTAAACAGATACAAAAGCTTTACGAGGCAATGGAAGCCAATGGCTACGAATCTCTCGAACTTGAACTTGGAAAAAAGAATAAAATCAAATTGAAACTGGATCAGGCAAATTTTCTTGAACCTGAAACCCTGTATGAAGAATTTGAAGAAGAAGATGATTCAATCAGCAAAACTCAGATTGAAATTCGTTCTGATAAAGTAGGAACTTTCAGTTTTGCACGGGAAAACCTTGAAATTGGCGATCAGATCAAAAAAGGCGAGGTACTTGGAACCGTTAAGGGAATAAGTTTTCTTGATAAAATTAAATGCTCGGTTGATGGCAGAATCTCGAATATAGCAATTCAACAGGGCGGGGTCGTCGATTATGGACGGCTTCTTTTCGTGGTTGAAATTGATTGAAACAGCGCGACGAATTTTCAGACCAGTCAATAATATGTTGGAGTAATTGATGTTTTCAAAAATCCTTATTGCAAATCGTGGCGAAATCGCCGTCAGAATAATCAGAACCTGTAAGAGAATGGGCATTGCCACTGTGGCAGTCTATTCAGAAGCCGACCAGAACGCCCTTTATGTGAAAATGGCTGATGAAGCCTATTGCATTGGCCCTGCTCGTCCAGATCTTTCTTATCTGAATATTCCCAATATTCTTTCTGTGGCTCACGCAACCAATTGTGAAGCAATTCATCCAGGTTACGGATTTCTTTCTGAAAACCCCAGTTTTGCTGAAATTTCTCAAAAATGCGGGTTCGTTTTTATTGGCCCAGATCACAGATCTATCGAAAGAATGGGACAAAAGTCAGTTGCAAGAGAACTGATGATAAAATCAAATGTTCCGGTTATGCCGGGATCTCAAAGCAGCATCGACACCATCGAAGAAGGTCTGCAGATCGCCAGAGACATCGGTTTTCCTGTGCTTATCAAAGCCACTTCGGGTGGTGGCGGCAAAGGAATGCGCCTGGTGGAAAAAGAAGAAGATTTTGCGAAGATGTTTGAAATGGCTCAGGGCGAAGCTCAGGCTTCCTTTGCCGATAAGAGAGTCTATGTCGAAAAGTTCATGCGCAACCCTCGCCATGTAGAAGTGCAGATAATCGCTGACCAGCACGGAAATGTCGTTTCCCTAGGCGAAAGAGAATGCTCTATTCAGAGAAGACACCAGAAACTTATCGAAGAGTCTCCGTCACCGGCCGTAACTCCTGAATTGCGAAAGAAAATGTCTGAAACCGCAATCAAGGCCGCAAAAGCAATCAATTACCACAATGCGGGAACCATTGAATTTCTGCTTGATAGCGACGGAAACTTCTTTTTCATGGAAATGAACACCAGATTGCAGGTCGAACATCCGGTAACCGAGATGGTTTGCAATTATGACCTTGTAGAACTTCAACTGCGCGTCGCCGCCGGTGAAAAGCTGCCTATGGAAACCGAAATTGTGCAGCCGTTCGGTTGGGCAATTGAATGCAGAATAAATGCCGAAGACCCTTCAATGTCTTTCATTCCATGCCCGGGCCGCATTGAAAAATACCTGGTGCCTGGTGGACCATGGATCAGAGTCGATTCTGCCGCTTACGAAAATTATCTTGTCAGCTCAAGCTACGATTCGATGGTGGCTAAACTCATTGTCTGGGGTCGAAACCGTGAAGAAGCTCTTGATCGAATGAATGCCGCATTGAGAGAGTATGAAATCAAAGGTATCGAGACCACGATTCCGTTTCATATTCATGTCATGAAACATCCTGATTTCAGATCGGGCAACTTCTCAACCAACTTCGTCGATAAAAATTTCGATCGATTCATTAACGAAATTAATGGCGAAAAGGAAAAAGAAGCCGCGGCAAATCAGGCTGCCGGCTAAAAAAAATGTCTTTGTTTCAACCTGAAATACCTTTCCCTGCAAAGGTATTGAGCGTTAATGATCTAACCAAACATATAAAGGGTATTCTTGAAAAGGATACCCTGCTTTCGTCTGTATGGATTCAGGGCGAAATATCGAACCTTGTAAAAGCAGCTTCAGGCCATTGTTACTTTACTCTCAAAGATGACAAGGCCACGATTAAAGCAGCTTTGTGGGCCGGCAACCGGCGTCGCATCTCGACCGATTTCAAAAATGGCGATTTCGTGATGATTTTTGGTTCAATCTCGGTTTATCCGCCGAGAGGCGAATACCAGATCATCGTAACCGACCTTAAGCCTGCCGGAGTCGGGGCTTTATACGAGGCTTACGAAAAGCTGAAAAAGAAACTTCAAGCCGAAGGTTTGTTCGATCCTGAAAGAAAGCTGCCTTTGCCCTTTATTCCAAAAGGGGTAGGGGTCGTTACCTCTGCTACGGGGGCAGTAATCAAAGATATTTTTCGGGTTATCAGGCGCAGATTCGTTAATATGCCCATTTATCTGGTTCCTGCCAGAGTTCAGGGCGAAGGTGCAGCCAAAGAAATCGTTAAGGGAATAGAGCGGCTGAACAAAGATTCGCGTGTCGATGTGATTATCGTCGCCCGAGGCGGTGGCAGCCTTGAAGATCTATGGCCTTTCAACGAAGAAATTGTAGCCAGAGCCATCAGCGCATCGGTTAAGCCGGTGGTTTCAGCGGTTGGACATGAGACTGATACTACCATTGCTGATCTGGTGGCCGACCAGCGGGCTGCAACACCTTCTGTGGCCGGTGAGCTGGTTGTGCCGGTCAAGTCTGAGCTGAAACAGCTGATTAACAGACA
>JASURT010000249.1 GCA_030446435.1 Candidatus Ozemibacter sp. | reverse complement strand
GCCTGGGCTGATTTTTACTCTCTGCGCCCCATCATTATGGTTTCGACTCTCTCGAGAGAGGGCGAAAGCAGTTTGTCTGCAATTGTTTTGAGAGTGAAGCTACTGAGACTGCCCCTGGTTTCATCTGCTTTTGCATAGATCAGATCGATCAGGTTTTTCAGCCAGTTGGCTTCAGGAACAATGCGATGGCTCGATTTTTCCATGAAATATCTTTCCTGCAGAGACTGCCCGACAAGCAGTCTTTGTTCGGGAGTTAAAGTCATGAAGGTCTTGAAGAATTCTTCTGCCGACATGTAGCTTAGAATTGGAATATCGTGGAAAGCTTTGTCGTCTTTTCTTGGAAAAGTAATGATAGAGCAGAATCTGTCGGTGTCATTCTTCATAATTTCAAGAATCTGCCTGGTTTCCCGGGCAATTTCTTCCTGAAGTTTAGCTTTACAGATCTGGTCTATGTAACGGCAAAATTCTTTGAATTCGGGCATATCTACAGTGAAGAAAGGCACACCACACCAGGTCTGCCGGTTTGATTCAGCGATGGCCGAATGATTTACCGCCTCGAGACTGTTATTTTTAATCATCACATCGATCAGTTCTTCGGCTTCTTTAAGAATTGCTGATTTTTCTTTTTTCAACAGCCCCTGCTCGCTCGCCCAAAGCAAAAAGCTTACTGCCAGAACGATTTCACAGGGATCGACATATTTTTGTGCATTGAACTCGATTTGCACCTGGCGCAAAATCACTGAAAAATCATTGTCTTCAAGCTCCCAGATTTGGGCAGCTCTTAGAATGGCCGGAGTATCTTTGCTGAAAAACCAATGTGAAACTTTCAGATCTTCAATTATATCTTCGGTTTCGATGATACCCTTGTCGAAATAGTTAACCCACCATTCCTCAGAAAGAACTGTGTCCTGTATTCTGAATTTTTTGTATTTGTTCAACAGATAAGTCTGTGGAGATTTTTTTTCTTCAAAAGTTTCTTTGGCAAAAAGTCGTGAATGAAAAGTCAATCTTATGCCGTTCAGGTCGGTCGGCTGAATGTTATGAGAACGCAGTTCGAAAGAAAAAACCATAAATACCGCAAGAAGATGCTTCAAGAAGTCTTTTTTCGCATGGCATTCAGGAGGAAGCTTTGAAAAAAGCCGTTCAAAATCAAGAACTGCATATTGAAGATGTCTTAGATTGGCATTGGTCGCGATGGAAAATATATTGCGCACAATCTCGACCGAACTTTTCATAAAAGCTATTGTATCAGGGTTTTCGATACGTTCGACCGCGATTCCATAAGCTTCGTCAAAGTCGGGTTCGACAACAAAAGTTCGACCGACAACCTTGTCTTTTATAAGCTGATATGACAATGATTCGATATGCGCGTTATCCTGCCGGGCAGCAAGCGCTTCTTCATCAGCAATGAGAATGACCCTGAAGCCATGGTGTTCGAGAAGAAAATTGATGAAACCGAATATCTCAGGTACGGGCAAATAGCAACGATCGATGTCGTCGAGAACCACAATACAATCTTTGGAATTTGCGAGATAGCTTGGAATATGCCAGTCTTCGGGCTTGTATTCAGTAACCTTGTCTTTATCAACCTGAAGGTTGATTGAAGATTTTATCGCATCTTTGAGAATTCGCGCCGAAAGGCCCATGCCCCTTTTGCTCAGGGCCGGATGCAACTGTTCGAAAAACGAATTTTCAATTTCAGCGAATGAATCAATTCCGAAAAGGCTCAAATAAAGCACCTTCAGGCCTTCCCGTTCCATTTTTTTTCGATATTGGGTTATAAGCCAGGTCTTGCCCACACCACTGATTCCTGAAAGCATTATGGAAAAGCCGGGAGAATTGTCGAGTGAGCAGTAGTAATCAAGATAGGTTTCTATGTGTGCGTTTTCCCGATTCATATTTACCTCTCATAAGTTGTGGTTAATTATAAGGTAATTATTTCATACCCTTTCTTCAACCAGGTTGAAAATCCGGGATGCCCATTCATCTCGCTTAGCAGCGTCAAATCTTGCTTTTCGGCAGCAAAAAGACTGTCGGTTTTACCGGCACAGGCTTTACATACTCCGGCAAGAATCTCTTCTGTGATAACCCGGCGATACAATGCGTGAAACGGGGTGCCTTTTTCGTTCAAAGTTCCGATAAGGCCAGTGGCAGAACCTTCTATGACAAGTTTTACTTCATGCCCCTGCTCTTTAAGATCAATGGCGTTTAAAAGAGCATGAGCAAAACACATAAGTTCGCCCTGAAAAGCAAAAATAACTATTTTTTTCTTCATAATGGTTTCCTCTTTCAAGATTCGCAGTGTATATTTCTTTTGCTATCTTACAATTTTTAAGGGCAAAATTCATGACAAATTACAAAGATTTCCGGAATTTCGATATGTATCTCGAATTCCAGACGGTAAAAGCCATGCTGACAATGTATTGCCATGCGCATCATAATGCCAGGGGGCTGTGTGAAGAATGTTCAGAAATACTCGATTACGCCAGAGAACGAACGAAAAACTGCCCGCACTTTCGCAGCAAAATTCCCTGCAGCAAATGCAAAATTCACTGCTACCAGGAACCCTTCAAGAGCAAAATCCGCAAAGTCATGATTTACAGCGGGCCGAAAATTCTTTTTCGCCACCCAATTCTCGCTTTGCGGCACCTGCTGTGCAAACTGAGAAAACCGTCGATATAAAAAACACCGGCATCTGAAAACTCAAATGCCGGTGTTTACTTTAAAACCAGGTTTTTATTTTTTGTCGATCTTGTTGAACTTCATCATTTCTGCAACCATGCGACCAAGTTCTGAGCGATTAAGAACCCGATTGGAACCAATTCTTCGGGCAAGCATCTGAACGAATCTTGAATCGTTTCTGGCTGCGAAAAGCTGATCTTTCATCTGGTTGAATCTTGCTTCAACTGCCTTGGTGAGATGATCGGTATAGCTGTCGCTTTTGCCGAAAATCTTTTTAAACAACCCGCCTTTTCGTTCGGCAAGAGTTTTCAGCATTGCTTCATAATGGCTGATTTCAATCAGATTACCGTTGCTGATAAGGTATCTGCGCACATATCCATCTGGTTCTTCGGGAGTATGGAAGTATTTTCTTGAAAATCTGATTTCCAGTTCTGCTTCATTATTGCCGAGTGGAACCAGAATCGACGAAGCTCTTTTAACTCCTACCGGGCGGCCGTTAACGAAAACTTCGATCTTTTCGGGCATGATCTTCTTGCCAGCATGCGACTTGAAATTGATTCTGGCTTTGCCTTTTTCGAGTTTCAGATCGGCGATAATTCTATGTGGAAAAAAGATACCCTGATAGAAAAATTTAACCGGAAAAGCTCTTAATCTGGGGCCGAAAAAGCTGTCTTCAAGGTAGTCGCGATGATTCTTGCCAAAGGTTTCATAATAGATTACCACCGGCTCACCTTTAAGTTTAGCGGTGCCGACGATATTAACCGCATGTACACCCTGAAGAGTAAGCGAAATTTTGTCGCTGAAAAGTCGAGAAGTGTGTTGTGCATACATGATGCCATAGCGCTTAAGGTCCTGGCGGATCTTTTCTACTTTGCCTTTGCTTTTGTTGAAAGAATTACAAAAAGGCAGGTCCATACCAAAACCGTTTTCAGGTAGTTCGTAACTATTCGATTTCTTCAATGGGTCCTTGATTACTTTCGGCAGAGAAATCGAACTCATGATATAAGCGTAATGCTTTGGAGAATAAGCGATCTTTTCTCCGGTTACCCGGTCAAGACCGGTTTCCTTGATGAACGAATAGGGGCACTTGGGCTGTCTGAAATAAAGGCTTTCGACGATTCTGGGGTTCATGCCGAATTCTCTTGCGCCGTTCACGAATGATTCGTATTTGCCGATTCGGTTGCCCTGAGCGATGTTCCACCAGTCACTCGCGAGACTTGCCGCGTAAGAAAGACATTTTGACGAGCCTGTACGGCGGCCAAGACTTGCTTTCAGGCCATTTTTACTGGTATAAGCTTCGCGTTCTTCCTGGGTTTTGCTAGGCAACTGATCGATATAATCGATTAGAAAAAGATCGGTAAGATCAGAAGCTTCAACAGGCACACCGGCGCTATAACCTTCTTTAAGAGGCATAAGCTCTTTCAGTTCTTCCAGTTCGTCGGCGCTTGCAGCATTTTCCCATTTTGTGCGGGAAACAATGAACAAGGGCTTCAAGTCAGCGCTCCAGGGAAGGTATGAGAGAATGGTTTCTCCGTCAGCTGAAAGCTGAAAAAAGCCACCAACGCTATCAGGGCCGAGGTTTACGGGCACCAGAATTTTAACGGTTTTGCCGTTGAATTTTAAAGGTTTGGGCATGCCAATCTGATTAAATTTGCGCAACAGCTTCAGCAATTCCCGATAAAAATCAGAATAGCGCCCAATCTTTCTGGCAAATTCAGATTTACCTGCCAGGGCCTGAGAAATTTCATTCTGTACGGTCTCAACGGCTTTAGTTTCGGCATCGTTGCCTTTCTGGGCCCAAACGGGCATAAAGCCGGCAATCATAGTCAGTGCGAGTAAAAACAAACAAATCTTTTTCACGAAAACCTCCCGGAAATCAGGTTTTTTTCTGATTATACATATTTTTGCCCAAAACGCCAAAATCTCAAGGGCTTAATACAACATTCACTGACGAAAGCAATGAGCACCTTGCACCAACGAACGCTCTGCAAAGACCTGTCCAAAGTTTTTGAAAGACTCTGATAATAGCGAGTTGCGTGACTTTGTAGAAGCTTTGCGCAAATTTCGGCCTCACCTGCTTCGGTTTTTGATGAAATCAGTTGTGATTCCGAGACGAGAAGCTCCTTCAAGCCATATTTTCACAGCCTCATCAAGGCTGCGGGTGCGCATCTGTTCGATTTCGATCACCCGTTCTTCTTTGGGCAATTCATCGAGAAGGAAGCTGCGTATTCTACCGACTACCAGCTCGTTCTGCTCGACAAACCCACCGTGAGCTGCATTTTTTACTTTAAACAAACGACTGTCGGCGATTTTATCGTGCATAATATGCGCATAAGCGGGCGGACAGATGAAATCAGAGTTGCCCACCACGATCAGGGTCGGGGCCTTGATTGCGCCAAGATCGTCTATAACATTATAAGCTTTAAAGTAGTTCAGACTCAGATCATTTTTAAAATCTATTCTTGGCTGCAGAATTCTTTCTATCAACCAGTCTTTAGTCCAGGGCGAGCTGTCAGGAGCTGAATTCAAACCATCCATATCAAGCATTTCGATCGTC
>JASURT010000248.1 GCA_030446435.1 Candidatus Ozemibacter sp. | reverse complement strand
TCGGTGATCATGACCGGGCCACCGCAGATGTTTTCCCATTACGAAAATATTTTGAATTCTCTCGATGTCATGCGGCATCAAATTCTTGTCGAGGTGCTGATTACCGAAGTAAGCGGCAATCTGACCCATAATCTCGGTATTGAATGGAACGTGTTCGATTTCAACTCATCCAAGTGGCGCGGTTTCAGCGGCACGAACTATGGTCTTAAGGGTAACCCGCTCACTAATAGCGGCTTTCAGCTTGGTCTTGTCAAAGACCCCATCGATACAGCCAAGCTGGCAAATGGCGACCTGACCGAGCTTACCAAGATCAAGGCCATGGTTAAGGCTTATCAGAACAATTCAAATTTCAAAATTTTGTCAGCGCCGCAGATTCTGGCTACTGACAATGAAGAAGCCAATATTTCGGTCGGTGAAGTCGTGGCTTTGCCCCAGGGCTTTACTCAGGACCGTGATACCGGGCGTTTTGATCTTACCAATTTTAAATACGAAGATGTGGGTATTGTGCTGACCCTGACTCCGCGCGTGAATTCTAACGAGCTGGTCACCCTTAAAATTAACCAGGAAATCAAAAAACGTCAGGAAGAAAACCTTTATGAGTTCAATGTGCCGGTTCTGACCAAGCGGCAAATGGATACTACAATTTCGGTGCCAAATCACCAGACCATCGTTATCGGTGGTTTGATGCGCGAAGACAAAACCAAGGTCGTCGATCGGGTGCCACTGCTTTCAAATATTCCATTTATCGGTGAAGCCTTTAAAAACCGGCGCACTATTACCCAGAAAACGAACCTGCTTGTTTTTCTGACTCCGCATATTCTTTCTACGCCTGAAGAGCTGGTTAAATTTGACCGCGAGCGTGCGCAGGTGTCTGAAGAGAAGCGTATAGACGAAATTCAGAGTAAAACCGATCCGGTTTTGTCCAATGAGAAAAAACGACTCAGAGAAAAGGCCCGGGCTGCTTTCGACCGGCTGAAATCAGATCTGTAGTTAAGAATTTAATGAAAACCTGGAAAAAAATTGGCGAGATTCTTGTCGAGAAAAAGCTTATCGGCAACCTGAACCTGTCTGATGCTCTTGAACAGCAACAGAAAGAAAAGGGCGTGCGCAAGCTTGGTGAAATACTTCTCGATAACGGTTTCATCGATGAAGTCCGGCTTTATGAAGAACTTGCCCAACAATGGGAACTCGAATTCGTGCCGCATATCGATCTGGCTGATGTAGACACGGTTTTGCTCGAACAGTTTCCTCTCGAACATTTGCGAAGAATTCAGACCATACCGGTTCATCAGAGCGAAGAAAAAATCTTCGTTCTCTCGGCTGACCCGTTCAGGCCAGGGGTAATCGAAGAACTGAACCGTCATTTTAAAAAAACGGTAAACATTGTGGTCATGCCTCCGCTGCAGATACAGCACGTTCTTAACGAAACCTACGGTCGTGGACGTGATTCAAGCGAATTGATCGAAACCATTTCGGTCGAAGATGGTCTTGAAGGCGATCTTGATCAGTTCGAAATCGAAGATGTGCTTGAATCTGCAAACAAGGCGCCCGTGGTCAAGTTTGTCAACACCCTGATTTTTCAGTCGTTGCGCGAGCGTGCTTCTGACATACATCTCGAACTTTCTCCGGATTCTTTCAAGATTCGCTATCGCATCGACGGAGTGCTGGTTAACCGTTTTTCGCCGCCGCGCAGATTGCATGCGCCGGTAACATCGCGAATCAAAATCATGGCGGGGCTTGATATTGCCGAACGTCGCCTTCCTCAGGATGGAAAAATCAGGGTTCGCTTCGGTGACCGTGAAGTCGATATTCGCGTCAGTTCTGTTCCCTGTGCGCATGGGGAAAGGGTGGTGATGCGTCTTCTCGATCGCAAGACCGAGTTGCTGACCCTGGAGCAGATGGGCATGCAATCAGATATTCTCATACAGTTTGATCGTCTGATACGCCGACCCAATGGAATCTTGCTGGTAACCGGCCCGACCGGTTCGGGCAAAACCACAACTCTATATGGCGCAATTATGCGCATTGTCAGCCCCGATGTCAATGTGATTACCCTTGAAGACCCGGTTGAATACGAGCTTGAAGGTGCAAGTCAGATTCCCGTAAAGCCAAAAATAGGTTTTACCTTTGCTTCAGGGTTGCGCTCTATTTTGCGCCAGGATCCCGATGTGATACTGGTTGGCGAAATTCGCGACGACGAAACCGCAGCCATGGCCATTCAGGCAAGTCTAACCGGGCATCTGGTGTTTTCGACTCTTCACACCAATGATTCAGCTTCTGCCGCAGTCAGATTGATGGATATGAATGTGGAACCTTATCTGGTGGCATCTACCTTGATCGGAGTTCTGGCCCAGAGGCTCGTGCGCAGACTATGTTCGGCCTGTGCCCGTCGTGATGAAAGTGGGGCCTGGCACAGCGACGGTTGTGCTGCCTGCTCTGAGACTGGTTTCAAGGGTCGTACCGGGGTTTATGAGCTTCTCGATGTTAACGAAGAAATTGCTTCGCTGATCGGCAAAAGCGCTTCGCTTGACGAAATCAGGGCTGCCTCTCGTCGCGCCGGAATGAGAACCCTTTTTGAAGACGGAATCGAAAAAGTGAAACTCGGTCAGACCTCTCTTGCAGAAGTCGAGCGGGTGTGCTGGCAAGGTAACTGAAAATGCCGTTGTTTCAATATAAAGCCTATACCAAAGCCGGTGAAGAAACTTCCGGCGTTGTCGATGCCGATGATCTCGCATCAGCCAGACAGGCGGTAAAGGCAGAGGGGCTTGCACCTTTCGAAATCGAGCCGGCGCCTGATCATGATTCAATAGGTTTCTCGCGTGGCTTTACCCTTGCCGAACAGGCCAGGTTTTCGCGACAGCTGGCCGCCCTGTTGAAAGGCGGGGTTCCGTTGACTCGTGCCCTTGCAGGAATCGAGGTTCAACAAGCCTGGAAAAACCGCCGACAGACAATCGTAGCTTTGCGCGAAGGCATCGAGAAGGGTCGCGATATTTCAACCGTAATCGCTGAACTCGAGACCATCTTTTCGCCAACTCTGCTGGCAGTAATCAGGGTGGGCGAAACCACCGGCAAGCTTGATTTCGCTTTTGCTCAGCTTGCGGCCCATCTGGACCGAGAAATGGAGCATCGCCGCCGTCTTGCCGCTGCCATTGCATACCCCGCCATTACCGCCATAATTTCAATCGGTGTGCTGGCTTTTTTGATGGTTTATCTGGTTCCCACCGTTGCAAGAATGTTTGCCGACGTTCAGGGTGAACTGCCCTGGATCACTCGCTGGTTGATCGCTTTCAGCAACTTTTTCCGGGAATATTGGCTGATATTAGGAATCGGAGCGTTAATTCTCGTGGTTTGTGCCCATTTTGCCCTTAAGATAGATGCGTTCAGAAGAAAATGGGAAAAGTTTGAAGTGAGTATACCCATCTGGGGCAGGTTCAGTGAAGGTATGCGCATGGAAAGCTGGGCCAGAAATACCGGCATGATGATAGAGTGTGGTGTAACTCTGCTCGAGGCAGTGCGGGTGCTGAAAGAAAACCACTCGTCCCTTTTGCAGTTCGAAGCCCTGGATGAAGTCGAAAAATCGCTTGAACGAGGTGTTTCGTTTTCAGAAGCGCTTAAAGCCTCAGGCTTTTTTCCGGTGTTTTTGATTCAAATGATTGAAGCCGGTGAGGCTTCAGGCGAATTGTCTCCAATGCTTCAGGCTGCCGCCACAGAGCTTGAAGCCGACAACCGTGTATTGACCGAGATGTTTCTAAACGTTCTCGAACCTTTACTGATCGTAGTGATGGGTACGGTCGTCGGTGCTATTATGATCGGTGTTCTTCTGCCAATCTACGAAATGAACCGCTTTCTTTAGAACCGCCGAAAAGCAACTACGTTTTCACTACAGTGTCGCTTTTGGTGTTTGTGTGTTGCTTGGCAAGATTTGCGATAGTGTGATAGACTTTTTCGCTGAATCAGAGTTTTTCTGGAGGATTTTATGAAAAGTTTTCGTGGCGGTTTTACCCTTATTGAACTGCTCGTTGTCTTGATAATTTTAAGTCTTCTGGCCGGTCTTGTTTTGCCGAGAATGATGGGGCGAACCGAAGAAGCCAAGCGCCAGACAGCCGAAGTGCAGATTCGCAGTCTTGAAAATGCTCTGGCTCTTTATTATGCAGACAATGGCACCTATCCCACCACCGAACAAACTTTGAAAGCTCTGGTCGAAAAGCCGAGCATCGAACCGCTTCCGCAGAAATGGAAAGGCCCCTATCTTGAAAAGGGTATTCTGCCCAAAGACCCATGGGGCAAGGACTATATCTATCTGTCACCCGGTGTGCATCTGCCTGAATTCGATCTGTTAAGTTACGGTAAAGATGGGGTTCAGGGTGGTGACGGCGAGTTTGCCGACATCGAAAACTGGAATATCGGCCGAAAATGACCTTTTTGCATTGCTTGTTGCGCTTTTAGTCAGAGTTTATATCTGTTTTCAACAGGATAATGTTCTTTGGCGCTTTTTGCCCGAATTTGCTGATTGGTTCTGTTTATACCGAAATGAAAAATAGCTTGAACAAAAGTGCTTTTACCTTGATTGAGCTTCTTGTGGTACTGGCGATAATTTCGATGATGGCCGGAGTAGTTTTGCCTTCAGCTACGGTTTTGCTCAATAAGAGCAGACTTGAATCATTGTTGCATAGAACTTCACTTCTTTGCCGCGAATCTTTCGAGCGCGCCGTTTTCTCAGGGCGGCAACACAAGATTTCTTTTAATGATGAAGGCGAACTTACAGTGACTTACTTTGAAAATTCGCGCTGGAATCTGTCTTCTGATATGTGGCTGCGACCGCTGAAGATTCCCGATGATTGCGAAGTAAGCTGGCCCGAAAGCGACTGGCTGTCTTTGCCCGAAGGCTATTGCGAAAGTCCCGAAATCAGATTTCATGATAAAACCAGCAATGAAACCATTTTTGTAAAGATTCGTCCCTATGATGCCCATTTTGTCAGAAAATAATAACTGCCGCACGCTTGCTTCGACAGGCTCAGCAAGCGCATTTATGACGGCCCCTGAGCCTGTCGAAGGGCCGGGCTTCAAAGCCCCTCTCGCTCGCTTTGATAGTTCGGCAAGCTCACCACAACGCCGACTTAGCAAGCCAGGCTCTTCCGGCGTTACCCTGGTCGAAATTCTTGTTTCGTTAACCATTCTTGTTCTGGTGACTTCGGCTCTTTCTTCCGGAACCAACTATCTGACCCGCCGCCTCGTCAGGGCAAAAAACGCTGCAGTGGC
>JASURT010000247.1 GCA_030446435.1 Candidatus Ozemibacter sp. | reverse complement strand
GTTTCAATCCCCGATCTGGTGGGGCGTTCAGGTCAATGGCACCCTCGGTGGGGGCTGATTTAATCTTACTATGCCAGGGCCTTATCGTCAACCTATGCTGAATTTTCAGCACCTGCTTGGGCAAAATTACCACAGATTTTCTAAACCAAGCCATTAAAGCGGGTTTCTTCCGTCGTCAACCTCAACGAAGAAATGCGGGTTCCAGGCCAGGCACTCAGGTTGACGATGGCCAAAACGATGCCTTTTGCAAATCAAGGGCTAGTTTGGCATTCTGAAGATCCTGGACTTCACGAAAAAGATACTGCTGCATCTCAAAAATGGATTCACGACTCAATTGGTACAAAACCATACTCGAAAAAATTTCCTGCTCAAATTTCATATTCCAGCCTGAAGAATCAAATACAGAACCTTTTAATATGAAACATCTAATGTATTCAAACAGGAACTGCGGGCGGTTCAAGCAATTAAACTGAGCATTCAGCCCATTACGGCCAGGTTCTTCATGGCCGGTTATTAAATAGTACACAGGCATTAAAGCCTGAATTGTTCTTCTGACCAACAATGGCGATTTATCAAATTTTGCCATATTATCGCACCAGACTTTCCAGATTTCTTTGTATTCACTGAATCCATGGTTTTCATAAAGAACAGCAGCGATAAACTGCATCACAGAGAATGTTTTCTGCCTTCTTTCTTCATCTTTCCCGAATTTATTCAAAATCATTGTCTGAAAAAAGCTTCTAAGCGCGTGAAGACAATCTTCGGGCAGAAATGCCAATAGAAGCATTTCAGGACCAGCTCTCAATTTTTCAACACCAGAAGTCAATAGGGCAAGACCTTTCTGTTTTACCAGGGGATCGCCGGTTTGAATCGCACCGGCAAGAAGCGAAAGACCAAACCTTCTTGTCAGGTCTAACCTTTTTTCTGGAAGCAAAGTACCATACCAATGAGCCAGACAATAAGTCATAAATTCACCTGCCGGCTCAAGATAAATGCGTCTTGAAAAAAAATTGAGTGTAGAGACCAGATTAAAATCAGGGTTATTTTCGAAAAGCGCTTTTGCAATCTCCAATCCTGGCTGCTTCAAATTCAGTCTGTTTAGAACTTTGCTTATTACGGTCGATGAATTACTCCGCCTGGATTTTCCCAATCGACCAAGAGGCTTTAAAATCGGATTATGCAAATCATCGGCCGAAATGCCAGGTATCTGTAAAAGGCGATGGAAATGGCAACCTATTAATTTCTGACAAATGGCCGCAGCTTTCGCAAAAACCATCTTTTTTCTGCCCACCCTGGAATAATTTTGTTGAGCCTGCACCAGCAAAACCAGACGTTTTTTCATTGGCAAGCGATTCTCGGCGGAAAGAAAGTCTGCACCGGGTAAAACCAGATTCATTGCACGATGCATAATTTCGGCATCGAGCTTATGAACCGCAGATACAGAACTATATTCGTGGGCATGCAATTCAAGCTCAGAAACAACCAATTCCAGCAAAGCATTTTCATTGTTCAGCAGAATCTCAAATTCAGAGAAAAATTGCAGCAACTCGACCGGCTCACGAAAAAACAGCCATATAAGCAGAGGAAATCTTTGCCTTATCATCAAGAATTCAGGGCTGTTAAAAAATTCACTTGAATAAATATTTCTTGCAATGCGGGAAGCTAAATGAATTTCTGCATGGGCACAGAGGAATTTGTTGCGAAATCGAAGATAGTCTTTTTCTGCAAGCAAGGGATGACAAGTAATTTTGTCTGCAATTGCAAGAGGTAAAGCGGCGATTTTTACAAAATCAGGAACAAGTCTATTTTCTTTTCCCTGAGCATCTTCGTCAGACACATGACTCTTTCCAATCAATAGACCCAGTTTCTCAAGCCGTTGCTCCGACGACTGATTAAGGGTTAGTCTGCGCCAGTCTTCCAGCCAGGAAACTTTCTCTTCGGTTCTTTTGCTGAAATACATGGCAAAAATCTCTTCGTCAGGCAACCCAAAAGTGCCGGTCAGCCAACTTTGAATTCTGGCTTTTACAGCAGAGAAACCAGAGTTCAACAAAAGCCAGTGGAAAAGGCTTTCAAGGTCAGAGAAACCCAGAATCTTTTGTGAATCAAACCTTTCTCTCAACTGATTCTCAAGAGAAGTAAAAAACAACTCACAACCAGCTTCAATTGAGGCTTCAACCTTAAGGTCCAAATCAGATACGGAACCTATTCTGCCTGTATTAACATCAATACTACCGCTACAACCTATCATGCCAAAATAGTTAAAATCATGAAGATGAAGCCAAAAAGCGACAGCCAGAGCCAGTTGGTAAGAATCACCCCTGACTTGTAGGCCATCACAAAAAAAAGGCAACAAAGCCATATCAGGAATTGATTTGACCGGATACCTGCCCGCAAAGTAGCCAAGAATTGAATAAAAAAATCTGAAATACGAGTTGCCTTGTTTAAGCTTTTTCAAGTCGTTCAGATAAATAAACTCGGAAAAAATTAGTTTTGGCAAAGCCATGTTTCTGGAATGAACAACCAAAGGAACCACAAGCGTTCGTGTCGGCAGATGGTAATTCTTAACCAGTTCAATTATCTGCTTTTCACCACACTTAAGGGCCAGACGGCGTAAATTTTCGAGCTGGTCATTATTGTAACGATTCCAGGCAAGTGCGATTGGCAGACGTTGTATTTCAGAGTCAAGAAAAGAAAAATAGTTTTGCGACATCAGTAATGGGCGGGTGAGCAAAGAAAAAAGGCGAATTGGTCTTCTTTGCCAGAATTCGTAAATTCTCATGGCATCAGGATTGCTTTTGCCGGCACGAGCAAGCGCTCTATTTATTTTTTCTTCGTTTCGCCAGTCAGTGCCATGCAACCAAAATTTAAAAACATGTTTAAACAGTTTATTCATGCAATTTTACCGCAACCTTGACTCCATTGAGATTTGCAAAATCAAGTTCAGAAAGAATTTTCGAGCTTAAAACCAGTATATTGCCTTCAGATGCGAAAATTTTGTTCGTGCAATTACGAAACTTAAGTTGCAAACAAAACTTGTTATTGTTAATGCCGATAATTTTCAGGCCGAATTTGCCAAGATTTCGAATCAGATATCCTGGGGAGTTCAAGAGAATAAAATCATTTAATAACTTGTAAAACCTTGACTGAAAGTCACTCCTTTCTGATGCAGCTGCGAGAAACTCGATAGAGTTATCCTGCCTCATCTGGTAACGAGCATATCTTTTGCTCCCAGAGAGGAACAAGATTTCGATAACATTTTCTCCGGCGGGTATGCCGGGTGAATTCTCAATTTCATAATTTCGAAAAATTACAGCAGTAGCGCCAGGGAGATTTTTTTGGTTTTCAAAACAAAGAATGGCTTTTTCAACTGTCTTTTCAGATAAAAAAGCAATCGGCCTGAAAAGATGGCTGAGTCTGATCAGCCTACGATTCCAGAATTGAACCATTAGCGGTATATGAAGCGAATTATCACCTGCAGCCACAATTAAATCATCTGCCGTTGTATCGTGCCGCAAAGGATTGGGTGTAACCATGAAACCTTCTGCTCTCGTGATGGTTTTTCCGGTTTTTATTTCTGCAATAAGGAAAAATCTCTGCCGGTCTTCTTTTATAAACTTCGGGTGAAAAGTGCATAGATGGCCAGCAGAAAACTGGCCGGTAATTTCAGCCATATCTGCTTTAATACCGGCATAAAACCGGCTTTTATCCAGAAGCTCGTTAATGAGAAGACCAAGGCGGGTTTTAACTTTTTGCATTTTTCATTTCCATTTCTGAATAAAATCGGGTTAGAAAGCGAACAAGCTTAAGTATTACCCGACGGCGACATGCAACTGTGCAATCATTTAAACTTGAACGAACAATGGCCTTGAGATTCTTTAAGCGGTTAAAAACAGTTGTTCGACCCAATTTTGATTTTGAAAGCCCGTTTTCATGCACAACAACCCTTAAAAAAGCAAAAATGCGATCAATTTTTCCATTCTTTTCATGCAAAATTTCAAGGTGAGCAGGTGCGAGTAATGTTTCTGCAAAGTATTCAGGATAGTCAGAATAGAGCAGCGCAAAAAGCAAAATGGCAGAAAAAATAAAATCTTGTGCAGTGTAAATTTTTTTAAGGTTTTTGATCAAACCGGTAAAGACTTCAGAAGCTTCTTCTGAGAGTGAATGTTCGTAGTTTGAACAAGCTTGGCTATTGGCTGAATTAAGCTGCATTTGAATCAGTTCGTCACTTAAACGAAAAAGCGTGGAACTTATCAGTTTCTTTTTGAACCTGAATTCATTATGAGGTGGATGAGATAAAAGTATTGCAAGACTGGGACGCAAATTACGATTCAGTATTCGATTGTTTTTCCACACTCGTTTCAACGGAAGGCGAGATAAAACAACCGGTTCAAGTTGATACTTCTTTATGTCAGGCAATACTTCGGGCTTATCTGCTGCGTATCGATCAGGACTCTGGAAGAAAATGTTTCCGGCCAACACAAGCTGCCGGAGATTCCTTTTTATCTGAGCATCAAATTTTAAATATTCGCTTGATAAACTATCTGCGTTTTTCTTCAAAATGGTGAATAGACGTTTTTGCGTATAATAATGAATAAAGCGAAAAGAAGCTTTGCTTCCGAGAGTTATTTCACTCAAGAGACAACCACAATATCTACTATTGCCTGGAGAAGCCGTAAGCTCCTCCATAAAGTCCAGAACAGAATTTTGAATTTGTTCTTCGGAAACGACTTTTTTCAGGCCCCATTTTATAACAAGTCGGCGCATGGATTTGTCGACCAGGGCATAAATATTGTTAAAGTCCTCAGCGTTACAGATACGGCCTTCAAAGAACTTTATGAGGCATTTAGCAAGCTCGAATCCGGTTTTCTCTTTTGATTTCAACATTATTTTTTATGTAAGTGAAGAATTGCTATTTTAAACCTGAAAAGTATAACACCAGATAACCAATCACAGCAAAACTTATGTTGGAAGTTATCTATTCAAAAGCTCATTGAACCTTTCTGTTTTTAATGGCGCTTCGACCCGCCCGGCGTGCTCAGCGACCGAAATCAGGCGGTCTTGAGCTTGCCGCGAGCCAGGAAGGGCGAAGTGCCTATTCGCCACAGGATTGCAGCGGATAAGCGAAATTCCCGCCTTTGGCAAGAATGGAATGAGCTTTTGAATAGCAATAAAGCAAGCCTACGAAATTACAGTTTAATCCGGGTCAGAGCCGCTGATGACGGGGTTTTCGCTGGTGGCGGCGCGGATGCGGGCGATGAGGGTTTTGAAGGCGTTGTTCAGTTCGGCGTTTACCACGAG
>JASURT010000246.1 GCA_030446435.1 Candidatus Ozemibacter sp. | reverse complement strand
GGCACTGCGCATGGAAAAAGACTTTGCCCGCTGTCTCGAATACAAAATTCGCAAAGAAGCCAACGGCCGCATTAAAGTCATTTTTGGCCCTGATGCCCACACCGAAGCCGAAGTAATGAAAAAACTCGAACGCTTCGGCCGCATGAAATTTCTGCGCCCTCTGATCTGATTTCTTGCTCATTAACAGAAGAAAACTTTTTCAAAGAGGCTAATCTTGAAGAGAATACTTTACCTCAGTCACTATTCCTATGACTGGCAGGTCGATGAACTGCAAAATCTTGCAGATGTTGCCGCCACAAAAAATCGCGAACTTTCAATAACCGGTATTCTGATCACCTTCGATCTTTTGTTTTTCCAGATAATCGAGGGGCCTGAAAACAATATCAACAACCTCTTCAAGAAGATATGTAAAGATAATCGCCATTGTGAAATATCTATTATTCAATGCGAAGAAAATGTGCAAACCAGGCTTTTTGAAGATTGGCACATGAAGATTTTCAATCTGGACAGCAATCCTGATGCTCTTGAATATTCAATCAAGATTCTTCTGCGCAGCCTTATCAAAACCTATAAAATCATCGGCAGATACAACCATTCCGGAATTCTGCGAAAAATCAAGGCAGGCATCAACCCGGCAGAAATTGCGCCCAGACGCGTCAAAAAGATTGTGATGTTTGCCGACATCGTGGGCTTTTCCAAAATCAGCGAGAAAAACCCGATTGAAAAGGTTGTCGAAATAATTTCCAGATTTTTTGAAAATGTCACCCTCGCGGTAGAAAATCAGAATGGTGAAGTGGAAAAATTCATCGGTGATTGTGTAATGGCTTCTTTTTCTGCCACAAACCCGGCAAAAGCAATCAATGCCGTCATCGATATCTTGCGCAGAACCTCAGAGATATTTATTCCCGCCAGTGCTGGTGGTTCGGCGCAAAAGATTTCCTGCGGTATCGGAATGGCTATCGGAAGCACAATTGAAGGAAATGTTGGTTCCGGCACCCGCATGGATTACACAATTCTCGGCGATGTAGTCAATACGGCACAAAGGCTAGAGCAGCTGACCAGGTCTCTGCCATTTTCTCTGGCGATAACTTCAGAGCTTAAAGATGCAATTGCCGAAGATTTTACGTGCGTAAAAATGGGAACTTACGATTTAAAGGGAAAACAAAACTCGGTCGAAATTTTTTCTGTAGATTTGCCTGAAACTCGCAAGCCAACAGCTTGAAACCTGGTGAGCACGAATATCACCAAACCTACCGATTGAAATCAGATTTGTTTCAGAGTAAGGCATTATCGCTTGTTCAGACCAAAGGCTGTGCTATAATCCAGGCATGACATGGTTAGCCCTTTCTGCAATCTGTTCGCTGATTATTGCCAATATTTTGCGCTATGCGCGACAGCATGATCTGCCGTTTCTGCCGATCATGACGATAAATTATCTTCAGGCGGCGCTGTTTTCTGTTTTCTTGTGTTTTGGCAATGAAGCCATGGAAATTACCCGTCTCGACGTTCCCATGGGCGTATTGAATTCAGTTTTTTATGTGGGCGGGTTTCTGCTCTATTTCGAAGCGGTGAAAAATTGCGGCATTTCCATTGCGGTTTCGGTCATGCGTCTTTCGGTTGCCCTGCCCGTTTTGCCAGGCGTATTCTGGTTCGGCGAAACCCTTTCGTTCTATCGACTTATCGGATTGGTCCTTATGACCGCAGCCCTGATTTCAATTGGTCATTTCAGCCTTTCCAGAGTCAGCACCAGAGCGATGAGCTGGCTGCTTCTGCTTTTTCTGGTAATTGGCTGTTCGAGCGTAGTCGATAAAGCATACAATTTTTACGGCAAAACCGGAAAAAATCTTTATCTTGCCGCCCTATTCTTCACCGCCTTTTTGCTATCGGCTCTTTTAACCCGTTTTCGCGGCTTAAGCTTTTCGGCCAGAATTGTCGGCACAGGCCTGCTGTTAGGCATACCCAATCAGGCAACCAGCCTGTTTTTATTAATGTCGTTGTCTTCAGTAGATTCGGTAGTTGCATTTCCGACGCTGGCGATCTCGGTTCTTTCGGGCTCGATGTTGTGCGATCGCTTCATCTGGGGCGAAGCGTTGACCAGAGAAAAGTTTTTTCTGATCATACTTTCGATGTCATCGATAGTCCTGCTAAACCTGGGCTGATATTCAAAAGCTTCTTTTTGTAATTCTGGAATTCGCTTCGATGAAGGTTTCCATACAAAACCAGAAGAACAGGTTGAATTCGTTTCATGCCGAGTTATATTTAAGTTAAGATTTGACATTAAGTTATTCGCGCCTTGATGATTTTTTAGAAAAAGTGAGTTAAAACTCAAAGCTTGAGAGGCTTTTGGTAATCAGGAGGTAGGGTCATGAAAAAACTCAGTTGTGTTCTTATGCTTATGCTTTGTTGTCTGTTAATAGCAGGCTGCGGCGGCGGTGGAGGCGGAAGCACAGGTGTTCCTTTGACTCCGGCCGAAAATGTTGTATTTGAAGCCCAGGTTCCTTCTTCTGCCCTTAATGCCAATGTTCTGCCAAGTCTGGCGCAATCTCTCAGAGCTTCTCTCATTCCTGAAGATATCGAAGTTTCGCTTGCGGGGGTTCCCCTCAGTTTTGTGGCCGTTTCGGGTGATTCTTTGATTTACCGGCTGGAATTCTCCAGTGAAAATGCTTCCTTCTCAGAGATTATCGAACAGGGAGGCGGGGTTGCTGAGTTGATGATCGCCGTAGGAACCAAAGAAGCGGTCAGGCAGCAACTTGAACTCAACACGAGAACCTACGGTGAATCTTCCAAAAAGCTTACCATTACAATTCGAATCACCAATCAGATCAGAAACGGAACTTATGGTGTAGAAGTTCTCGGCGGCCCTGGAGTTGGCCCTCTTGGCGCGCCCGGACAATCAAATAAATCTCTCGGAATTACCGGAATTGATTTTCTGGCGTCTTCGAGTGAGTATCTTGCCCTGGCTGAGGCTACCGATGTTCCGTTCGACAGCACTAAAATTAAAATCACTTTTGATGCTCTTGTAGAGCATGCCACCAACAGTTTCAGAATTACTACCGACGACAACAGTTCAGCTACGCTGACAATTACGCATGAAGACCTTGGCACCGCCGTTTCTGCTGAAGTAACCGAAGTCGCCGAAACCGACACATATCCGGCCCATAGCTACATCACTTTCACTTTTCTAAACAGCAACGAAGCCGGCAAAGCCCTGCTGCCAGACACTGCTTACACTGTCAAATTCGAGCTGCAAACCGTTCGCCGTGTCGATGACCCAATGGTAAAACTTCGCCCGTTCGTAATTTTGAAAAGAACATTCCACACCGCTTCAAACTGATCCTGTAACGACAAGAGCTACCACAGAATCGATCTATCGCGAAGAACCCGGCAACTAGCCGGGTTCTTCGGGCAAATCCGCTCAATCCAGTATTCAACAAATGCCAAAATTATTGAACAATATCGTCAAAATCAGCATCAATAAAGGAAGTATCACTATGGCAACATAGAGTCCTATTTGATCTTGCAAGCCACTGCGCGAATAAAACCCGGGCGACTGCCATATAAACTGGGCTGTCTTTCCCGGGTTTTGTTTTATATATGTTTTAAAGCTTATTGATCAAGCAGCTGACATTCGGTCAGCAGCAGTTGCCAACCATTAACACCCTGCAGCTGAAAGGCGGTTACAGTAGAATTTGCCTTGAAAACGCCGGTTTTGTGAACTCCATTAATGAATGGGTGGAAAAATCCCAGCAGTTTTCCCTGCTTTTCTGCTTCTGGGGTAACCATTATTGTAACTTGCTTAGCATTCTGCTGAATATATTTAAGTGCATTTTTGTATTCACTGTCTTTTTCTTCGCTTGCGGGGTCAGTTATGTTAACAATCTCGGCGATCATATGAGTAACGCGGTGCTTGCCTTCTACTTTGGCGAGAATCAGGTCAATGATGCGAACCTGAACTTTAAATTCCGGTACCGAAGTAAAGTAATTATCAGCAGGTTCAGAAGCCCGGATCGCCTGGCTGCAAAGAAGAACCAAAAATATAGCAAAAATGCTTTTCGTCAGTTTATTAAAAATCATATTATCCTCCGACTGTTAGGTGGTGCACATTAGAGCAACAAGCGTGCCAAAGTTTGTCAGCTTTTGAATCCCTTTATCATAGGGCATATCTTTAAGGTTTCTCGTTTTTTCGCAAAACCCACCTGTTATTTTTTTGGCAGTTATGGCTGAAAAATCAGCGGCATCGTGTACCGATTTTGAACCGTTCATCTTTCAGTGGCCCAACTACATCTTCCAGCAAGCCTTTCTATGTTGGCAAATGACCAACCGGTAAAAAACGCCCACGATTGGGCTGGAGCAATGGCCTGGCCGTTCGCTCAAAACGAATTCTGTTCTTCAACTACAAAATCTACGTGGCCGCTCTCTACCTTTTAAACGAAGCCCGCAACGGAGAAGCCATCCTGGCAAGCGACACGCCCCGTCATCTGGTTACGCATTTTCTTCACTCCAAAATCACCCGCAGGCAACTGACCGATGCCTGGAAGGAGAGCTTTGCCAGGCATGATTACCAGGGAGAAAAAGTCGATCGGTTCATGGCTTTTCATACTGAAGATCTGAGAAAGGGAGAAAAAATGATCTTCACCTACCTTCCGGGTAAAGGCACCAAAGTGACGATGAAAGGGAAGGTATGTGGAACAATCCCCGGCAAAGATTTTGCCGATGCCCTGTTCTCGATTTACATCGCCCAAAATGCCGGCTTACCCAGAATCAGAGACGGCCTTCTCGGCAAGCGATCATCTCCATAAAAACCTCGCCCGTTTTTTCAAAGCAGACGAGGTTTTGCTCTGAGTAAACTCTTCGAAAAAGCATCGTAAATGATCAATATTGTTCACAAAACCCGATAATCCGGTTGATTATTACAGCCGGCGTGAACAGTTGGATTCCGGAGACACCTTACTTAACTAAAAAAAATCATTGCAAATGATAGTTTAAACAATTCAACGGCGTCTTTCTGCAAAGCAAAGAACAGCTGTTTCCATTCAGACGCTACTACCAATAAATGCAAATAACCACAACTTTTATCTAACCTGGGAATCTTCAGATCAAGTTCACCCATTCTGAAATGAAACTTACTTTGCTTAAAAAGCGTTACCCCAAAGAAGAATCCCTCAATGAGTTTATCACCATACTAAAAGCCCTTGAATCATAATTATCCAAGTAATCAGTCGCTTTCAACATTGTCACCTCAAGGCATTATTCCATGGTGTCGTTTTCACAAATGGTTCGGCGTTGAGAAAATAAGACACATGCTTTCTTTTG
>JASURT010000245.1 GCA_030446435.1 Candidatus Ozemibacter sp. | reverse complement strand
CCCCGAAGACATTACTTTAAAGCTGAATCTGGGTATGGTCTATTACCGCAGAAGAGCTTATCGCGAAGCGATTCAGGTTTTCGACAAAGTCGCGAAAACGGCCGGCAGCAAGAGTCAACAAGGACAATATGCGGCCAAAATGTTGAATAAAATTCAGGTTGAAGAACTTCATAACCATAAGGTTCAATGAAAAAACTACTGCTGACAGGGCTGTTTTTCATTTTTCTACCGTTAGTATTAATGGCGGTAACTTCCTGCCCTGAGTGCGGTTATAAAACTCAAAACTCCTCCGCCGAGTGTCCGAAATGCCTTAGGCTGATTCGCTGGCCCTATACACCCCAAAGAACGCTTAAAGCAAAGGTAGTGGTTCGAACCGGTAAAGATGCCTTTATAAGACACCCAAACTCGCAGAACCGCGCCTTTAAAGCCAATCGCAACGCGGGCGCAGATCTTAGCGGGCAAATCGGCAGCTGGGGCTTTCTTACCGGCCTTCGCTATTTAATAAGATTCGACATACCCGAAAGCTTTGCTCTGGCAAAAATCGACATGAAAACTTTCAGGTTGAAACGGGCAAAACTCAGACTGGTAATCGCAGACGAAGAGATCAAGCAGCAGATTCCGATACGGGTATATCCTTTAACTACCCCTTTTGAAGAAGGCACCGGCAGGTTTCACATTCGCTCTAAAATTCCTGACGGCTGTACCTGGCAACTCTCGGCAAGACTTATGCCATGGCAGATACCCGGCGGCGATTATAACGAAAGCATTTCATCTTTCGGTATCCTGGGGAAAAATGGAAAACATGAATGTGCAATCGATGTCACCGGGGTTTTGCAACACAGATTTGATCAGTTTTCCCAGACGGGCAAATGGAATGACCCGGGCATGATCATCATGCGTGATTCGCATACCGCCTGTCAGTGTACTTTTCTTAGTATTTTCTCTTTTGAAAGCAGACCCAAGGGCATTCAGGTCATCTCACCACAGCTGTTTATCGAATAATACGACGCGCAACGTTTCACCACCGGCTCGCGCAACGTCGCAAACAAATTTCCCGCACCTCATCGATTAGCCAAAACAGGCCTCAGCACTGACTTTTCAAAAGTTGGCACGGTGTTTGCTGTAAGTTTTGGTGAAAATTAATTTTACAACCCAAAGTTCAAAGGAGGACTTTAATATGTCAATATGGAATCTACTGAAAGAAATGGACAACCTGCAATCTCAGTTGAGTGAGCTTAACAGGTTCAGCGGGTTCGGCAGCTGGCCGAAGATGGCATTCTTACCAGGAGTTTCTGCAAGGCATTTTCCCCTGATGAATGTTTCAAGCGATGACCAGAATATCTTTGTCGAAGCACTTGCTCCGGGCCTGGACACAGGATCTCTCAAGGTGTCTGCTCTTCGGGACAAGCTCACCATCAGTGGTGAAAAAGCAAACTCAAAAATTTCTGAAGATAAATACCATCGCAACGAAAGAGCAGCGGGAAAATTTACCAGGACAATCGAGCTTCCGACTCCCATCGATCCTGATAAAGTAGGGGCTGAATACAAACAGGGTATTCTTACAATTACTCTTCCCAAAGCCGAAGAAGCAAAACCCCGTCAGATTGACATCAAGCTGGACTAAGTGAGTTTTCTAATGAAAGGAGAAAAAACAATGGCTGAAAAAACAATTCCTGAAACCCAGAAAAACGAAGATGCGGTCGTAAAAAGAGAAATTACCCGACATCCTCAGGCCTATATCACTCCCCTGACCGACATCTACGAAGAAGAAAACGGTCTTCATGTAGTAGTTGATTTGCCCGGCGTAGACCGCGAAGGACTCAAGCTAAAGGTTGAAAAGAATATTCTAACCATTGAAGGGCATGTAGAAGCCAAATCAGACCGAAACTATCTGTTGCGTGAATTTGAACCTTCAAATTATTTCCGCCAGTTCGAGCTGACCGATTCTGTAGACCAGGAAAATATCTCTGCAGAATTGAAAAATGGTGTTCTCAACCTCTACCTGCCGAAAGCTGAAGAACTCAAACCACGAGCTATCGAAGTAAAAATTTCATAACCAGAGGCAAACGGGGCAGCGATCTTTTCGATCTGCCCCGTTTTCTTTTTTTTAAAATCTGCTTGACAGCTTTAAGTGTTTTAAACACATTTTCATTTCGTATAATCAGCCCAACTTTGTGGAGGACGAAATGCGAAAAATAATCAATCTGGCGAAAGGCCTCGCCGTTGCAGGCATCGCCGCAGTCACCTTATGGCAACCGGCTCTCGCTGAACTTCAGGGCCCGATTCGCGAACAGATGGAATATCTGGATTTCTCGGAAACAATGATTCGAGATGGTCTTTATGCCAAAAGTGGCCATGATGTTTTCAACAAAAACAAACGCGCCTTCGTTCATGGCATAAAAGAACACAATGCACCGCGAATTTACGAGCCAGACGTCTACACCTGGGAACTGGCCATGGCCGAGCACCGCAAAAAGCTCGATCGCCTCGCTCCTCCAGCCGCTCCGCAAATTGCCCCGGTAACACCGTCCACAATGACACCTTTGCCGATTCTACCCTCAGGACCTGCCCCAGTGCAGTTGACTCCTGTCGGTCCGCAGGCAGTGATCGAAAACCAGCAGTTACCTTCTGATGCCCAACAAACAATGAACCAGATGGTTTATCGAGCCAGACAAAGGGGTCTGTACCCTGATCGTGAACTACGCGCTGAAGAAATTAAGCAAAAATTGCTTAATCACATGAATTCTCTAGGCCAACAACAAAGCATTCCAGCATTGATGCCGGCGCTCCCCCCCGGCACCCGTGGTGATTCATACGATTCAGAGTTCTAATGTAGTTTTTCTTCAGGGCTGAACAAAAGCTGTCTTCGGGTTCGAAGGCAGCTTTTCTGTTCTTGCCTGGTTTAAATTGAGCTGATATTTGTTGGTATAAACCGGATTTTGTTGTAGTATGCAAGCCGCTAATCTTAATTCTGGTCGTTATAATGAAACTCAAAGACTGGTTACTGCTGGTTGTTCTTTCGATTATCTGGGGAAGTTCGTTCATTTTCATCAAGATCGCGCTGCGAGAAATTTCTCCGTTCATGATTGTTTTTACCAGACTGCTTCTGGCAGCAATCTTTCTTCTCGCAGTCTGTAAATTCAGAGGCCTGCAATTTCCAAAATCGCCAAAGGAACTCTTTGCGCTGGGCTTTCTCGGAGTCATCAACACTGCGGCGCCATTCTTTTTGATTTCATGGTCACAGCAATTTATCGACACTGCTACCGCATCTATTCTCAATGCGACGTCGCCAATTTTTGTGATGATTCTGGCGCAATTTTTCACCGAAGACGAAAAGCTGACCCCAAACAAAATTTTTGGGGTACTGGCAGGAATTGCCGGGATAATCGTCATGGTCATGCCCTCGATGAAAGGCGGTTTTGACCTTACGAGAATGGGTCCGTTTGGAATATTGTGCGCGACCTTTCTTTATGCGGTTGCCGGCATTTTTGCAAAAAAATTCAAAGCGATTCCGGCGACAATGGTCTCGGCCATCAGCCTTGCCGGCGGGGTTATTTTTATGCTGCCCGCATTGCTGGTGATCGAAATTCCGGATTTTGCGCAGTTAAATCTCATCACCTGGGTTTCAGTCGCGTTTCTGGGCATCTTTTGCACCGCAGTAGCCTATTTGATTTACTTCAGACTCATATCGAGTGCCGGCGCAACCAATGCTTTGCTCGTTACTCTGCTGATTCCGGTAAGCACATTTGTTTTGAGTGTCAGCGTTCTGAATGAGACGATCAAAAGCAATGACATTAAGGGCATGATGCTAATTTTCACCGGTCTGCTCATTATCGATGGCAGAATAATCAGGCTGCCGACACCTGGCAAAAAAGTCTGGTCTGAACCATCCTGATACTGATATCATCGTAAAAGGTTTCTAGAAAAGGAGCTAAACATGGAACACAAATGTCAAAGCTGTGCCATGCCTCTGAAAAAAGAAGAGGATCACGGAACCGGGAAAAATGGCGAAAAGTCTCATGACTATTGTCAGTTCTGCATGCAAAACGGCCAGTTCGTTGTAGAAATGTCGCTCGATGATTACATTCAAAAACAAACTGAAATTGCGATTAAACGATTTGGAATGCCCAGGGCTAAAGCTCTTAACATGGCCCAGGAAATTTTACCCACACTGAAACGATGGAAAAAGTAAAACCTGCTGCAATAATTATCGGCGCCTCTTCCGGCATCGGCAGAGCTCTGGCGAAAGAGTTGCATAATGCCGGTTACCGGGTCGGGGTATCAGCGAGAAAAACGGAACTTCTTGAAGAGCTGGCCACAGAACTGGGCGCCAATCTGACAATCCGCAAACTCGATGTTACAAAAACCGATGAAAGCCATATGATTTTTTCTCAGATGGCAGAAGAACTCGGCAGGGTTGATCTGGTCGTAATAAGCGCAGGCACAGGCGCAATCAATCCGGAGCTCGACTGGGCCAAAGAAGAAATTACCATTTCTACCAACGTTCTCGGTTTCACCAGACTTGCCGATTCAGCCATGAATTTTTTTATGGCTCAGGGTTATGGTCACCTGGTGGGTATTTCTTCGATAGCCGCTTTAAGAGGCAACTCTGTCGCACCGGCTTACAATGCCTCAAAAGCCTTTGTCTCGAATTACCTTGAAGGCCTGAGAATGAAAGCATTCAAGCAAAACCCCAAAATACAGGTTACAGATATCAGGCCCGGGTTTGTCGATACAGCCATGGCCCAGGGGGAAGGTTTGTTCTGGGTTGCCAGCCCTGAAAAAGCGGCACGGCAAATTTACAATGCGATTAAAAGCAGAAAAAAAGTCGCCTACATTACGCGCAGATGGCGACTAATAGCCTGGCTGATGCAACTTTTGCCCGATTTTCTTATTTATAGAATGTAAAAAAGTGCCCGGGCATTTTACCCGGGCATTTTTTTACAGAGAATCAGCCCTTAAGTTGTTTCTTATGCTTCATGACCTCTTTGATCATGCGACCAAAGCCCTTTTCTTTCTGCCTTCTTTCTGCAATTGTCTGACCGAAACGGGCAGCTTCACGTCTGAGCTTCTGAAAACTTTCAAACTTCTCGGGAAGAATTGCGCCCTGTTCGAGAGCAGCGAGAATCGCGCAGCCAGGCTCTGAAGTATGAGTACAATCAGCAAATCGACAATGCAATGCCAGCTCTTCAATTTCGGGAAAAGTGGCCCCAATACCTGATTCTGCGTTTGTCAGACCAACTTCGCGCAAACCAGGGGTATCGATCAGAATCGAACCGTTTTCGAGAACGTATAGATGCCCCCGGGTTGTCGTATGCCGTCCGCGATTGGTTCCATCGCCGATCTGCGTAACTCTCTCGATCTGCTGTCG
>JASURT010000244.1 GCA_030446435.1 Candidatus Ozemibacter sp. | reverse complement strand
CAAAATCCTGTGCCGTTTCGATTTTGCTGAGAATTTCTCTTATTCTTTTTTCGCTTTTATCGGCTCGGTCGGCGGTTGCTTCATAAGCTGTGCGCTCGGCGCTGCTGGCTTTTTCACTCAGGGTATAAGCAGTCTGAGCAATGCTTTCAGATAAATCTTTCAGATTGTTCTGGAATTCTGCTTTATCAAAAGCGAACCCGGAAACGGTCATCAGAGTAAAGACCAGGATTAAAGCGATTTTCCTTATCATTTATTTGAACCTTCCTCAAAAAAGTTTAATTTCAGGGGAAACAATAAACGCAAGGATTGTGCCAGAATCAAGGTCTTCTGATATTCAATGTTGCAGAGTCTTTTCTGCTCAGGTTGCCGGAAATTCAGCAGCGAACTGCGGAAATTTTGCCTGCCGGATTAAAGTCAGTTATCAAGCCAGTTGTGGTGAAAAAACTGGCCCCGGGGGCGATCGATGCGTTCGAAAGTATGAGCGCCGAAGTAGTCTCTTTGTGCTTGCAGCAGGTTGGCCGGAAGCTTTTCGCAGCGGTAGCCATCAAAGTAATTTAGTGCTGAGCTCATTGAAGGAGCTGGAATTGCCAGATCTATAGCGAACTTTAACACTTCTCTCCAGTCTTTTTGTGCCGCTTCGTCTATCTTTTCGGCCACGAATCCAGCCAATAAAAGGTTCTGCAAATGCTTTTCTTCTTCGAAAGCCTTTTTAATACTGGTAAGAAACTCTGCTCTGATTATACAGCCTGCTCTCCAGACCTGGGCAATGTGGCCATAGTTCAGTTTCCAGTTGAATTTTTCGGCGGCTGCCTGTAAAAGGCTGAAGCCTTGTGCATAAGAAGAAATTTTAGAAGCATAAACGGCTTTTTCAATCTGGCTGACCAGAAGCTTTGCGTTTTGCTTCATTTCAGAGGTTTGGTAATGAAGCTTGCTGGCAGCATTTACCCGCTGTTGCTTTAAAGCTGAAAGGTTTCGGGCAAAAACCGCTTCAGCGATCTGAGGAACGGCGACACCCATTTCAAGAGCTATTTGGGCAGTCCAGCTACCTGTCCCTTTTTGCCCGGCTGCGTCAAGAATTATGTCCAGCATGGGCTGGTTCGTTTCAGGGTCAGTCTGCCCGAGAATTTCTGCGGTAATTTCAACCAGATATGATTTCAGATCGCCCTTGTTCCAGTTTTCGAAAATTCGCTTTATCTCAGGGTAAGAAAGATCCAGCCCGGCATGCAGAATATGAAAGGCTTCGCAAATCAATTGCATGTCGCCATATTCAATACCATTGTGAACCATTTTTACAAAATGTCCTGCACCGCCTTCGCCCATCCATTCACAGCAAACACTGCCATCAGGAAGTTTCGCTGAAATTGCCTGCAAAAATGGTTTTAAAACCGGCCAGGCTTCAGGGTTGCCGCCTGGCATAAGAGAAGGTCCCTTTAAGGCACCTTCTTCGCCACCAGATACACCAAGACCGATAAAGAGAATCTTTTTTTCTTCAAGATAGGCGCATCTGCGTTCACTGTCAGCGTAATGAGAGTTTCCGCCGTCTATCACCACGTCGCCTGGCTCCAGAAATGGCAACAAGGAATCTATGGTATGATCAACCGCTTTGCCGGCCGGAATCATCAGAATTATCTTTCTTGGTCGGGCAATATTGGCCACAAATTCCTGAATTCCTGAAAAGCCTCGAATGTCTTTTCCAGCCGCTCTGGTTGCCAGAAATTGTTCTGTTTTTTCGCTGGTGCGATTATGGCACGATACGCTGAAGCCTTTGTCTGCAAAATTCAACACCAGACTTTGCCCCATAACCCCGAGTCCAATCAAACCAATTTCTGACAAATTTCCCATCTCGACCTCTTTGATAATAAGTTATTTGCGAAAACAATATTTTATCGCCAATTGATATCTTACCCCAGGTGCAATGCAAATTGAAATGCTATTTTAAACTCGGGCTTCCATGAAGTTGTGCCGAAACTGCAACGCTATTTTCCGCGGTATCCTCAACTGTTGCAAAATATTATCTCTGACTGTATATTAGCGCCAGAATTTGAATTTATAAGGACAAAATAATCATGATCAGAAAATTCTTTATTACTGCCGTTTTAATTGCGGTCGTTTTTACATCTGTTCTTTCGGCTCAGACCAGGACCGCAAGCGCGACCAGAGAAATCGACCCAGTGGTGATGACGAATCAGATGATGCTCGTGTTCATGGAAAGAATGAAAAGCGGAGCATTGAAAGAAGCCAGGGAAGTGGCCGAGGAAATGATTTACGGTCACAAGAAGCTGCAGGACACCGACAAGGTAGAATACAGATCTTTTCATTCAGCAATGGAAAAAGAGCTTTATGAGCTGAAAATGCAGCGCGAAGGAAGCAAAAAAAAGGTTGTCTGGGTTGAACAGCCAATCTCTGACGGATATTATCTGCTTGCTATTCTCGACTTTCAGGAAGGAAACCACGATAAAGCTCTTGAAACTCTTCAGAAAGCGATAAACTGGAATCCGGTAAGGTCTGCTTTTTATTCTGAAAGAGGCTTCATGTTTCTGAAGAATCGAAATGGCGCAGATCTGCTTATGGCTCAGATTGCCTATCAGAAAGCTCTTGAGCTTGCTGATAACGGTGAAGATTTTGCCGCGGCATTGCGCGGTCTGGCTTTTGTTTTTGTCGAAAAAAGACGACTGGCAGAGGCTCTTGCCTGCTTGTTGGTGTCGAAAACCTTCGATCCGAGCAGCCTTGACGCTGAAGAAGAAATGCTTTTCATTCGTCGTGCCGACCCTGACCTTTTTGCGTCAATGTCGCTTAAAGATGCTAAGGAAGTTTTGCGCAACAGCGGTATTCAGACCGAATATTCACCCGAACATATTCAGGTTCTGATGAGGCTGGCAGATAATCTTTCGACTCAAAAAGCCGCAGACAAAGCCGTTCTTTTTCTGCGAAAGGCCAACGAAATGGCCCCGGACAACAATGATATCAAGAATCGCCTGAAAGAGCTCGAAAAAAGAGTAAAGACCAGATAAGTGTCTTGAAAGATTTCTGTTTTAAATAAGTTGTCTGATTTGAAAAAAAACCGGTCATTGAGCTTGTCGCGAGCCCAGGAGGGGCGAAGTGCTTATCCGCCACAGGATTGCAGCGGATAAGTGAAATGCCCGGTTTTTTTTTGTTAGTTGCTGCTTTTATGCGAAAAGCGGTAGGGCAGGTTTCTGTAAATTTTCCAGACGCCATCTTCCCGTCGCCATACAACCTGCGCTGAAACTACCTTGCTGTCGATATCAACCCCGGGGATCAGATTGATTACTTTTACCTGGGCTCTGCAATCGACGGTGGCAAGATCATTGCCGTTGAAACTTATGTTATCGATGCTGTAGGTGGCAATTTTAACATCCATGGCGTTGAATCTGCTTTGGGCTGTAGAAAGAATATCGGCCCTGGTGCTCGTAACATCGTAATCATTGCCGAAGACTGACGAAATTCGGTTTTCGAACACCGTCAGATCTTCCCGGGCCAATGCTGCCTGTAATTCTCTATGCGCGTCGGCAATTTCGCCCCAGCGAGCATCTGCGCCAACCTGAACCGGGTGAGTGGGTCGGTAAGGCAGATTGCGATAAACCTTCCAGAAACTGCCCTCTTTACGCCAGATTGCATCGAACAGATACTTCTGGTCATATACGGTTTCTTCAGAAGCAAGATGAAAAACCTTTACATCTACTTCGGTTCTGATTCTAGCCTTGTTGTCAGGCAGAAATTCAAGATCCCTGATGTTCCAGGTAATTTCTGAATAAGTCTTTTCAGCGAAAAATTCTTCATAATAGGCAAAAAAATCCTGCCAGTTCGATGATGAATCCCAGTCGTTCGAAAAGGAGGGCGACAGGTAAACCTGCAGCAAATCAAGGTCTTTGCGCAAAAAGGAGTTGCGCAAAACTGAGTTTGCTTCGCGCAGAATTATTTCGCGCTCGATTATAACCCCGGCTGCGTTTCTTGCCGGAGTTGTCACTGCCGATAGTTCGGCAACCGTATCTGGTATGGCATCCGGGCTTAGCTGTAGCGCCAGTTTTAAAGCAGTGGTGACGCTGGCTACTTTGTCTGAGTATTCTCTGGCTCTTATGTCAGCAGCAGTCAAATTCTTGTCGTATTCAAGCCCAATTTGCCAGATAAGAGCTTCTGAAGTTGAATTCAGACTGATTTCGGTGTTGCTGAGATCAGTGTAATACAGGTCGTCCAGCGACAATCTTTTAAGCAATTTGATTTTGCCCGAAGTTGCCTCGATAAGAAATTTATCTGAGACTGGCACTTTTTTAAGAGAGTATGAGCCATCTTTTTCGGCTCTTACAGAAACACCGTTCGCCGTTACACTGAAAGTTGAAAAGTCGGAAATGCTCGTCAGGCTGCTGCGAATCGAAGCAGTCTGATCGGTTTCAACGATCTCGGGCAATGAAATTTTTCCTGAAATATTGAATTCATCAGGAGAATTGGGCGCATTGAATTTTAAATCACCTTTGCCGGTGCAGCCGGACAAAATAATGATGGCCAAAAAAAGCACAGATATGAAGAAAAACCCCTGATTTTGCAAGCGAAAGGGGCTTTGGTTGTTCAAAGACATTTTTGCCTCCAGTAAACTTCTCTATTTAATATTTCGGTATGAGTAACCCCTGACCGAAGTGGTAGATTTTTGTCAATCTGTGCTACCCTGTAGGCAAACAACTAAAAAATGATAGAGATTTTGGAGGCTACAAATGACTTCTGATAACAACAGCAAGCCACAAAACGGCAAAAAACGGGGACCTGGTTTTTACCTTAAGGTAATTGTTACTTTTGTTCTGCTAATAGGGTTATCAGCTGGAATAGCCTTGTACTATTTCTATTATCAACTGACAAGCAGTGACAAATTTGAGCAGCTGCTTGCCAAAAGAATAAGTGAAGCAACGAAAATGAACGTAAAGTTTGAAAAGCTTGATGTTTCATTTCCTGGCTTTGCTATCAGTAACGTGACGATTGCCACAGATTCACCGAAATTAAAGCTTGATTCAGCGATAGACAATATCTCGATCACCCCTGATTTCTGGGCGGCAATCAATGGTCAGCTGATTCTTGATTCTCTCAGCATCAGCTCAGCCAGTACAGATCTTGAGATTGGCAAACTTGCCGGGTTAACCGAAGAGAAACCTGGTAAAGCCGATGCTTCAAAATTTGAACTTGAAAAGATTGCTTTTCCGTTTAACAATCTTTCGGCTAATTCTATAGCTATCAATCTGAAAGACCATACCACCGGAAAAACCAGAAAAATTTTGTTGAAAAATGCGTCGCTTGAAAAATCTTTGCTTTCAAGCTCTTTGCCTTTCAGTTTGAGTCTTTTTTCAGATTCTTACGGCAATCTTGACGTCA
>JASURT010000243.1 GCA_030446435.1 Candidatus Ozemibacter sp. | reverse complement strand
GCCTTTTCTTTTGCAAAAATAAGATCTCGTTCAGTTTTCTTTCTTAACTTGATTTCTTGTTCAAGCTCGCCGATAGCAACAAGTTTTGCCTGGGTTTCAAGCTTGGCTTTCGACAATTCATTCAGAGTCGCTTTAATGTTCTCTTCAAGTCTTTTGTATACATCCAGACCTTCGCTTTTTCCGAATAGTTCAACCAGAGTGAACCAGGGCGGCAGTTTCGAGGCTTTTAAATTGAAAATAGAATTGATCGTTTGTTCGGTTCTGCGAATTCCAAGGGCGCAAACGACATAGCCCAGCGCAATAATTATATGAACCGGACTCGATGGAATCTCGGCGGCAGGGGTTCTCGGGAAAAGACCGGCATAGATAGCACAGCCAAAACTCATGGCAATCATTCCCAGGCACAGAAGCCTTGCAGCGAGAAAAAGCCGGCCTTTCGCCGTACGCCACAAGTGAATGGCGATGGCCGCAAGATAACCTATGCCTATCGCATACAACAGGCCGAAAATAAACTCTTTAAAGTTGTCTGATTCACTGACACTACCAAGAGAACTCGAGTTCATAAGGGTTGGAATAAGAATGTAAATTGAGATAATGGTTAAATAATAGATTACGGGCTGCTTGCTGAATTCGACCCGGCAGACGCGCCCAAGCAAATGAATTCCGGGCATTGCCAGAAGAATGGCAAAAATGAAAAACAGGTTGGTGAAAACGCTTTGCTTAAAACTGGTTATCTCGGTAACCCAGAAAAGATAGTCCATTGAGTTGCCAATTGCAGCGCTAACCATCGAGATCGCGAAAAAAAGCATGGCATCTTTGGCGATGCTTCGGTTAGGAATTCGATTCCATGAAATCATGGCCATGGCTGCGGCAGAGACGTTGAAAAAAACGAAAACCCCGTAAAGAATGCGTGAATGTAGAAGCGAGGCGTAGCGAATCTGATAAATGTAACAGAGCAGATAAGCCAGAATGAAGCATAAAACCATGAACCATGCTGTTAATAACTCTTTGGTCGTGAACCTTTGGGTCAGCAGTTGGTAAGCACGAATGTTCTTGCCATCTTCGCCGTTTGGCTCGATCGAATCGGTCGACAAACCCAGATTCGAATCAATGAAACCCTCAGTATTAAAATCTTTTAAAGCATCTCTCATTTAGCTGTCGACCAGATTTCATTCGTAAGTCCATCTGATCTTTCTCCTCCACTTATAAAAAGTCGGTCTGTTAATGGGGCTGCCTGTAAGAATGATCTTGGTGAAAAATGATTGCTGTTTCCGACTTCATCCGGCAGTATTTGATACCACAATATACCGTCGTTGGTTGTCCAGACATCGTTAAAACGTTTTGCATTAATGGCTTCAGGCGATTCTATGCCGCCTATCATCCAGATTTTTTGTGAAAATTCGCTGATTGCCATGCCGCATCTGGGCGTAAAATCGTTCGCACTGTTGCTTAATACCCAGAGATCGCCGCTCGTTGTATACCAACCGTCATTCAATGGCCCGATATTGCCTTGGGAGTCCTGCCCATAGCCACCCCAAACCCAGAGTTTGCCACCAACAACTGCAGAACCGCAGCTTTTGCGTGGAAAAAAGCTTGTGATATTTGATCTAAGCTGCCAATTAATGCCATTTTCCGAACTCCAGCAGTCGTCCAGTAATACCAGGTTATCCTGCGGGTCAGGGGTTTCACCGGCAATTATCCATAACTTGTTATCAAATACAACCAGGTTATGATAGGCACGTTTGTAGTATTCTGCTGAAGAATTTTCCTGCTGCCAGGTTATTCCGTCTGCCGAAGACCAAACATCATCGTAGTAAACCCTGCCCAAAACGGTGTCGGCATATCCACCGGTCAACCATATTCTATTGTTGAAGACCGCGCAGGCATGACCTGCTCTTTGTTGAAATTGAGTTGAACCGGGATTGGCGCTTGTGGGCAGGACATTGGTCCAGTCAATACCATTATCCGAAGTCCAGACATCATTATGAAACTCTCCGTCAAAGCCACCGATCAATATGAGCTTGCTATTGAATTGAAGCATGAAGTGTTCTACCCGACTTGAAAAATGACTTGCGGCTGTTGTGTCTGCAACATCGAGTCGCCATATTTTTCCTTGTTCGGCAGTGGTTGAAAAAGACCAGTTATACGGAGCTTTGATGAAATTTCCTTCAGTGTCTTTGGCGAGCGAGCTTAAAGAAAGATCATACAGGCTGTCATAATCCAGCAGGCTATCCGGAGTGAAGGTTACCTGTTTTTCATTGGCTGAAAAAGTTCCGGAAAGGCTTAGCGAATTTTTTTGCAATGAAAATGCGTTTTGAATGCTCGAAAGATCCATGAGCTTGGAAAAATTCATTATAATCGGGGTTTGAATGGCTACACCCGTTTCATCCGGTGCGGGAACAAGGGTCGAAATTTCCAGAACCGGCCTTTCGATGGTTTTGAATGGAAGAAGGTAATCAAAGCCAAGGGCGATTGAATTCACATCAAATGCATTCGAAGCAACTTTTAGCGAATAAGAAGTGCCGTCGGTTAAGTTCGTTGAAAATGAGATTTCAAGGGTCTTGAAATCTGTTGACCAACTGTAGCTTTTGCTTCCGTCGATTTCTGGGGTCATCGAAAAAGCGTTTTGCACAGAGATTGGATTCATCTGATTGCTGAATACAAGAATGATTTTCTGGTCGAGTGGAACGTCGAAGCTGCCGGCTTCAGGAATTGTCTGCGTTATTTCGGGTGCAGCCGGCGGAATTGTGGTGAAACTCAACTGGTAAACTTGCCCCAGCTCAGAGCCATATATATCTTTGCTCGAAGAATTTATCGTTACCTGGTAAGTTTGGTCACCAACCAGCGGTACGGTAGGAACAATGGTCAAAATCTTTCCATCAGAAGACCAGTTTTTTGAATAACCTGAAGTTGGCGCAGGCGTGAAGCTTATAGACAGCGCGCTTGTATCTACAGGGTTAGAGAAGCTTGCAATGATTGTCTGGCTGGTGGGCGCCTGAGTAAAACCGTTTTCAGGGTCGATAAATTCAACTATAAATTCGGGCGGTGGCAAAGTAGTGAAGCTGCTTGAAAATATCTCTGAAAGGCTGTTGCCGTTGATGTCGGTTGCCGAAAGGCCCAGAGAAATGTTGTATTTTTGACCGGGTAAAAGTTCAGAAGGCAGGCAAGTCAGCAAAGTATTGTTATTCTGCCAGCTGAAGCTGCATGAAATTTCTGACAAACCCTGCGAAAGCCTGAAAGCATTTTCAACGCTTTCGGTATTCATGCTTTTGCTGAAAGTGATGTTGATTGGTTGATTCAGAGTGATGTTGGTTGCAGAACCTGCCGGGTCAACCGCTGTTACAGATGGTGCAGATTCGGTAGTGAAAGAAATTGCATAGGGCTGGTTCAGGTTTTGCCCAAGCTGGTTTTTAAGGTCTGCTGATAAGCTTAAATTGTACCCGGTTGAAAATTCCAGGGGTTCTACAAAAGTCAGCACCGCAGTCTTGTCGTCATTAAGAAAGCTTATATTATAGCTTCGCGATGGAATTAAACTGATCGACTGCGCAAAGCTGGTCTTATCAAGGGCTGAATTGAAATCAATTTTAATTTCGGTTCGAATCGGGGTGTTTTCGGCCCCGGAGCTGGGGTTTGAAGATTCAACCACCAGACCTGAAGTTGGTGCGGTAGTGAATGAAATTTCATTGTTGCCAACCAGTTTTGAGCCTGCCGCACTTTCGCTTTCAGTGCTGAAGGTAATCTGATAACTGGTCGAGCCCGAAAAGATAATACCTTTGAGGGTTAAAGTCTTGCCATCTTCGCTCCATACCGGGTTGAATTGTGCCACAGCCGGACTGATAGTAAAGCTTACCGTTTCGGTTGCCATTTTGGTAGAAAATTCGAACCATGGTTCAAGATTATAGGCTACGTCAACTTGCCCGTCAGCCGGTGATGAATTGGTTATGCCCGGCGATTCAGACGAAAGGGTTGTAAAAGAATAAATTTCGCTTTCTTTTGCCGGTAGCCCATTTGAATCGACAAGACCCGGTGCAAAATAAAAAACAATCTTTTTGCCGTAGGGCAGGGGAGAAGACGGGGTAAAGATCATGCTGTCTGCCTGCCAGGTATAATTGCCGGAAACCGCTGCGCCATCGATAGATACCTGAAAAAGATTCTCGGCCTGCAATGTGTCGATACTGTCTGAAAAGCTGATATTGATGGTTGTATCGGCAGAAATATCTGTGCTGCCCGAAGCTGGAAATACCTGATTGATGTAGGTTTGCGCTTTTGTGGTGAATGGAATCGAAAAATTTCCGGAAAGGCTGATTCCATCTGAATTTTTTGCGGTCGAAAAAACGTTAAGATGATAGAGAGTAGAGAATTGCAGTAATTCTTCAAACGAAATATCAACAACCCTGTTCGAATTTTTCCACGTATAATTCATGGCCGCAGAAACTGCCGGGTCAAGACTCAGGGCACTTTGAACCGACTCGACGTTCATCGGCTGGTCGAACTCGATGCTGAAGCCTGTGTTGGCCAAAATGTCAGAAGATCCTGATGCCGGGGTTACTGAAATAATTCTGGGGAAGTGGAAGGTAGCGGTAGTAAATACAAGTGGGTCGGCTATCGCAATTTTTTGCCCGTTGGCATCGAGTGTATCGTTTGAAATCGAGAACTCGTATCGGGTATTACTGCTGAATCCAGCATCGAAAATTATTTTTAGTTGCTGGTTGTTGTTGCTCCAGATTTTGTTTGCGGTTCCCGGTACAGGCGGGTTGATCGAGTAAATCAGACTTTCTGTATCGATTGGACCTGAAAAAAATATTTCCACCGGCTCGTCAAAAGCAATTTCGGTGGCCTCGCTAACTGGAGAATAAGAAACAACCCGAACCAATTGGTTTGCAACTGTTGTAAAAACAAATTCAAAATCTGCTAGGAGTTGGTTGCCGTAAATGTCCTGCGCTGCTTTGTTCAGACTTACCCGATATTTTCTGCCGGGTTTTAATGGCGTAGCCGGGGCAAATTCAAGCGCATCGAGGTTCCAGCTGAACGAACCTTTGCTGATTTCGCCGCTTTCATCGGTCAGGCTGAAACATTGTTGAGTTTTTATCTTGTCCATTGGCCGGGTAAAAGGAAGAATGATCAAGGTAGAAGTAGATACATTGACTGACCCGGGAACAGGCTGGACTTTGGATAAAACCAGCTCAGGCCTTGGCATGGTTTTGAACCAGTAGAAATAATCATTTGCAAGCTTTTGCCCCGACTGACTTTCAGCCTTGTCAGATACCGACATTTCATATTGGCCTGAATTTTCAAGGGCCTCTGCAAAGCTTATTCTGAGGTTCTTCTCATCTTTCCACAAAAAAGTTCTCGCCGGGAAATTTTGGGAAAAAGTGATG
>JASURT010000242.1 GCA_030446435.1 Candidatus Ozemibacter sp. | reverse complement strand
GAAGTAGACTATCTGCCGCAAACCGCCTTTTTTACCGATTCAGGTGAAAAGCTGCTGGTCTTTTACAACTATGGCTATATTGGTTATTATGACCTGAAAAGCGGTGAAAATCTCTGGCTGCAGTCAGTTGACCGCAAGGTTGCCATTAACAAATATTTCTCAGACTATTTTCCCAATCAAGATTACTTTCACGAAGCCGATGACCGCTTTGTTTTCAGCTGTCAGAACGGCATAGTCAAGGCCATTGAAAAAGCTTCAGGCAATGAGCTTTGGAGCTATGGCCATAACAATCCGAAATATAACGGCAAGCCGCAACGAGCATTTCTTTCTGGTCAGCAGGACCGGGTTCTGGCTGCGTTCAAATCAGGCGAAATGATGACGCTGGCCCTTGAAAACGGAAGGGTCACTTATCAGGCCCGAAACGAAGCCTTTTCTTTCAGTTCTGCCCCTGAATTCAAAGGCCTCGAAGCCAGTTTCGTCACCGATGAAGGCTTTTATTACATCGCTGAAATCGATGGCGGAAGAATTTTGTATTCATGCAATCTTTTGCCGAAGAAGCTGAACTTTCTTCCGGTTATAACCGCATTAAGCAAAGGTATAGTCGCTCACAAAAACGAAGTATTCATTATAAAAGATCAGCAGGCTAAACAGATTTTAAAAATCAGTAACCGAATTTTCGTTACCAAACCGGTATTTGATGACAAATTGATGTACATAGGCACCCAGGACGGCTGGATTTATTGCGTTCACTACGGCAGCTTTCACCAGAAACTGAAAATTCACGTAAATGGTGAACTCGAAGAAGGTTCACTGAAAATTTCTGGCAGCCGCCTTATCGTCAAGACCAGGTCAGGTTCGATAACCTCTATCGACCGAAGATTCTAGTGCCTGGTCACAATTAACTTGAAAGTTCTTTCCCCGTCATTCCCGCGAAAGCGGGAATCCAGTCCTAACAATCTGGATCCCTGCCTTCGCAGGGATGACATATGAACAATTTTTCATCTGTTCAATATTGACGGATTACTAGTTTTGCTTTTTGTTGGTTTCTTTTTGAATTTGTCGCTCGCAGTAGGCAATTCGCTCTTCTGCGAGTTTTTTCATGGTGGCATCAGGTGAAAATTCGAGGAATTTTTTGTAGTTTACGATTGCATCTTCGAATTTTCCGGTGAATCCATAAACGGATGCCAGGTTGTAATATGGGTCTGGAAACTGAGGTTCGAACAAAATAGCTTTTTTGTAATATTCTATGGCGCTTTTGTTTTTATCAAGCTGATAGTAGGCAATACCAAGGTTATTGCTGATTTTTCCGGACTTGGGTGATACTCTCAGGGCCTGTTTCCAGGATTCGAGAGCATCTTCAATGCGTCCCATTTTAAACTGACAATTACCGATATTGTTAAGAATTTCAGCGTTCTGCGGGGCTTTTTTAAGGGCGAGAATATTTTTATCGAGTGCCTGGGCATATTTGCGCTGTTCATAAAGCTTGATGCCTTCATTATAAAGTTCTTCGGCACTACCGCTAACCTCGACAACCGCGGCAGGGGTTTCGACTTTCTTTTCAGGCGCGGGTTTGGGTTTTTGTGGTTTTACGACAGGCTTCTTTTCAACTTTTGGTTCAGGCTTTTTTTCAACCTTTTCTACAGGTTTCTTTTCTTCAGCTTTTGGTTCGGGCTTCTTTTCGGGCTTTTTTTCTACCGGCTTTTCTTCAGGAACATCGCCGGTGCGCTCGATAAGGGTTTTATAGATCCAGCCGACGGTACCGTCATTGAAGCGAACCTTTACCCAATAATTATCAGAAAACTCGATTTCATAGCGATCGCCGCGCATTTTTTTTCCGACAATCGGTGAATCGAATTTGGCTTCTTTGCGAACATTGATGTAACTGCCTTTTACGACACCGGTGGCGGCAAAAGCGGTTGAACCAGCATAAAGGGTAAAAACGAGCGCTAAAGCGACTGAAAGCCTTTTAACCATGAATTTCCTCCAAAACTTTTAAGCGGCTCTAACTATAACTAATCAATACACAAGGTGTCAATGCCGATTATGCGCCCAATAAGCAATTAACGACAGCTTACTGCTAAATCGATGCGGCAGGGGCCTGAAATGCTGCCTTCAAGCCTGTCGCCCGTTTTAACTGGCCCGACGCCTTCGGGCGTTCCGGTCATTATAAGATCGCCTGGTTCAAGAGTCATGCAGGCAGAAATATCAGCAACCAACTCTTCAAAGCCAAAAACCATGGCCCGCAAAGAAGATTTTTGCACGATTTCACCATTCAATCTGACTTCTAATTCTGATTCTTTCCAGGCCGGCGAATATGGCGCAACTACCGAGGCCAGTGGTAAAAAGGTGTCGAACCCCTTCGCTCGGGTCCATTGTCCGTCCGATCGCTGAAGTTCGCGGGCGGTCATGTCGAAACCAAAGGTTACACCACCGATAAATTCGGCTGCCTGAGCTGGTTCTATATTACGACAACGTCGCCCGATCAACAGAACCAGTTCGCCTTCGTAGTCGATTCTTCCGGCATTTTCAGGAATTATAACCGACTCGTCAGGGCCGATAATTGCTGAGGGCGGTTTGGAAAACCACAAAGGTCTGGCGGGAACATCATTGCCGAGTTCGGCGGCGTGTTTGCGATAGTTTCTGCCGACACAAAGTATTTTACTGCCCGAAAAGGCCGGCAGCATTCCCGCTTTTTCTTCTTGCGTCAAGTTCAGGCATTGGCTGGATTTTTTCGAAAAATCTGCTGAAAATTGCTTGCTACCGGCAGATTGCCATTTGCGTGTTTCCTGCGAAAAATAATGCCATCCGTCATGATTGTAGCCAAACATTTTCTTCCTCCTGGAATTATTCAACCAAACTATATCACAAGCCGCTTCAGCAAAAAAGAGATTGCCATCACGCTGGTTTCGACAGGCTCAACCAGCGTTTTTGGCGGGGTTTGTCGAACAAAAAAAAGGCCGCCCCGCATCGGGACAGCCTTTTTTTTAAGGGTTTATCAGGCAGACGCCTGCTTTTTGGCATAGGGTAATCGGCCACCGGCTTTGAGAATGACTTTGTCTTCATCACTCAAAGTATGAACGACCTGAAACTTAACGCCACGGGTCAGATTTTCAACGGTAAGTTCGCCATCGAAACTGCTGACATTGATTTTAAGTTCGTCACCAACTTCAACCTGATTGTAATCTTCAGGATTTTTGAATGTTACGGGCAAAATTCCAAAGTTCACCAGGTTAGCCAGATGAATTCGGGCAAAGCTTTTACACAGCACAGCCTGGACTCCAAGATACATCGGGCAAAGAGCCGCATGCTCTCTTGAGCTTCCCTGACCGTAATTGTCGCCGCCAACAATTACGCCCTTTTTCATTTCGCGAGCGCGATTGTAGAATTCTTTATCAACGCCTTCAAATACATGCTTGGCATATTCAGGAACATTAGAGCGCAAAGGCAGATATTTGCCTGCAGGCATGATATGGTCAGTGGTAATGTTGTCTTCTACCTTGATCAAGGCTTTCGCTACGATTTCAGCTCCCATTTCTTCTTTTATCGGCAGGGCTGCAATGTTTGGACCTCTGACTATTTCAATGTCATCACCTTTTTCAGGTGGGAAAATGAACATCGAATCGTCGATGGTGAATTTTTCGGGCATTTTTACTTCGGGGTAGCTGACCCATTTTCTTGGATCGGTGAATTTACCTTCTACCGCGGCAACAGCTGCCACTTCAGGGCTAACCAGGTAAACCTGGGCGCTGTCAGTGCCTGATCTCTTTTCGAAGTTTCGGTTCGAAGTTCTCAAAGCTACCGCATTGGTTTTAGGTGCGAAACCCATGCCGATACAAGGTCCGCAGGCGCTTTCAAGAAGTCTTGCTCCCGCACCGACCAGGTCAGCCAGGGTTCCTTCATCGGCTGCCATTCTTAATACCTGTCTGGAACCGGGTGCAATACCCAGAGACAGTCTCGGATGCACGGTTCTGCCTTTCAAAATTTTGCCGGCTTTGGTCAGGTCTGCATAACTCGAGTTAGTGCAGCTTCCGATCATTACCTGATCAACGGCCAGGTGTTCGAGTTCAGAAATTGGCTTGACGATATCGGGCATATGCGGGCAGGCAGCCAGCGGTACTACTTCACTGAGATTGAGTTCGATCACCCGGTCATATTTTGCGTCTGCATCGGCAACCAGCTCGACCCAGTCGTTTTCGCGACCCTGAGCTTTAAGAAATCTTCGTGTTTCATCATCGCTTGGGAAAATTGAAGAAGTTGCGCCGAGTTCGGCACCCATATTGGTAATGGTTGCTCTTTCCGGCACAGTCAGGGTTTCGAGGCCAGGACCAGAGTATTCGTATACGCAACCAACCCCACCCTTTACGGTTTCGCGCCTGAGAATTTCGAGAATCACATCTTTGGCAGAAACCCATGGCTGCAATTTTCCGGTCAGATGAACTTTCACGACCATAGGCATCTTAAGATTGAATGGTTCACCCGCCATAGCCATGGCCACGTCGAGACCACCGGCGCCAATAGCGAGCATACCGATTCCACCGCCTGTCGGGGTATGGCTGTCAGAACCCAGTAAAGTTTTGCCCGGTTTGCCAAATCTTTCAAGATGGACCTGATGACAAATTCCGTTGCCTGGTCTTGAAAAAACAATTCCGTATTTTGCGGCGATGGTCTGAAGAAAAATATGATCGTCAGGATTTTTAAAATCCATCTGGGCCGTATTGTGATCGACATAGCTGACTGAAAGTTCGGTTTTAACCCTGGGAACGCCCAGTGCTTCAAACTGCAGATAAGCCATAGTGCCGGTTGCATCCTGAGTAAGGGTCTGATCCATTCTGATGCTGATTGGACTTTTGGCGATCATTTCACCGCTTACAAGATGTTCTTTAATGATTTTTTGGGTTAAATTTAGAGACATTGCCTACTCCTGATCATTTGTTTTTTGGGCCAAAAAAAAAATCCTTCCTAATCTTTGAACTAGAAGGTTTTCTGATGATATAGCTTTCAGTTATTAGCAAGTATAGACTTATGTCGCCTACCTCCTGGTCACTTTTTTTCAAGGGTTTCGCTAGGACTGGCAGTATTCAGAACCGCATCTTTGCGAAACTCAAGGTTTTTCAAAGGAATATCTACAATGATATCTTCATTACCGTCCAGTTCTGTGGGTTCAAGCGGGTCCCGGCCCTTTGCCAGAATTTTAACCAGCTCGATTTCATTATGATCCGGGCAGTATCCGGCTTCATCCTGTTCATAACCACATTCGGGGCATCTGAAAATATCAGGAAGAAACTTTACATTGCTTTCTTCTTCTTGTAAAAAGAGCTCCTGGTCAATGCCAGCATTTTCTTCTTTATCGGACTTTTCGCTTTTGTTTCTTAGGGAAGATTTTTTGGTTGTTTCGCTGTTCTTGAT
>JASURT010000241.1 GCA_030446435.1 Candidatus Ozemibacter sp. | reverse complement strand
TTGTATGATAAATATTCATCATATGACTTCCAATACAGAGGACTTGACCACCAGAGTGATCTCACCTCATAAGTTCACGCCCATGCCGGGCGTACACAATCGCGTCGACACGGAAAAACCGGCCGGATCACGGGTCTTGCTTGCGCAACACCCGCGCCCGTCTCGTTTTTCCGGTCACGACAGGCGTTATGTGATCAAAAAAAGGAAATGAAATTACCAGATTCCGATGGTAAAATGAATGTGTTGAGCTTGAGAAGATACTGAAAATTTGAAAAGATGGAATTTTATGAAACAAGAAGCAATAAAATTGGAACTTATTGAATGGCTGGCAAAACTCAATGACAGCGATACAATTCAGTATTTAAAGAAAATTAAGGATGCCAGATCCAAACACCAGGATTGGTGGAATGAACTGCCTGAACAGCAAAAAAAAGGAATTCTTCGGGGATTAAAAGATATTGATGAGGGGCGCACAATTCCTCACGAAGAAGTCAAAACAAGATATGGTCTATAAGCTTCATTGGTCCGAAGAAGCTGTTAGTAACCTTGAGAATATTCTTGAATATCTGGATCAGAACTGGTCAGCCAAAGAAGTTGCTAATTTCAAGCAAAGCTTAGGTCTTCAACTTGACTTGATAATTAAAAATCCATTGATGTTTCCGATTTCGAATCATATCCCAAGGTTGCGCAAGGCGGTATTAAGTAAACAAACAACAGTTTTTTATCAAGTTAAGGGTAAGGCGATTTATCTTGCCTATTTACATGTAAATCGAAAAGACATAAAAAAATTGAAATGATCACATAACAAGTGCATCGACGCGGAAAAATCGGCACAAAGGAAGCTTAAAAGGCGTTTCTGGCAATCAATTATTAAAGTTTGCCGGTTGTAACTCAAACGATGACCTTGAAATGATGAAAAAAGAGATTGAATCAGGGTGTGAGAGAATCGATAGCGATGCGTGGTAAGTTTCTCCTTGATACAAATATTGTCATTAGCTTGTTTCAATCTGAAGAAGCGATGATTGAGAGACTAAAACAGATAAAAAATATTTTTATTCCAGGCATTGTAATTCGAAAGCTTTATTTTGCTTTGCGGTGCCCTTGTGTACATTGCTTTTTATATGTATAATTAATCATTACATTATTTAAAATATGGCTGTAATGGCTGTGGAGGAAAGATGATCAAAGGTATTTATCGATATTTATCGGGACTTTTTATTGTTTCGCTGGCCACTGCGACGGTTTTGTCTGCCGCACCGGGCGCATCAGAGGTAGCGCGCCTGAAACTTGTTAACAACAACAATGTTCCGCAAAAAATCCTTGTTTGTTCTTCATACAACACCCAACGCTTTGTAAAAGATTTATTCAGCGTAATCAAAGAAATCAACGACACTGAAGGTCTTTCTGGCGATGATTTCATCAAGTTGCACATTATTTCAAGCAGCGGAAACCCTTTGGCGAATCTCGGCGTGCCAATCGATGTGGCACAAAAATACGCTGAAGTAAACGAGAATTTCAGTTCAAGTGATATCTGGCTTCAGGACTGCATGGAAATCTGTGCTGCCGAACTTAAAAGCGGCGAACTGGTTCCGGCCGTGTTCGATTCTAATCGCGGTCGCGGCCTTGGCAGACTGCCGAAAATTCTTTCACAGATGTGGGACCTCGTTTACTTCAAAAACCCTGCCAATTACCAGGATCACGGTGATTACGGCGGAAATCTCGAAGTTACACCCTTTGACGACATTATGGTTGCAGGCAGCACCATCACTGCTCCCTGTAAAAAATATTTCGAAGACCTTGGCTACAAAGGCAGAATGTTTCTGGGCAATACTCATTGGCTGCAGGTTGGACACATCGATGAATACATCAGCTTCATTCCCACACCTCATGCCCCGGGTGGTTACACCATCGTCAGAGCCGACACCGGCCTCGCTCTCGACCTGATCAAAAATGCCCCTGATGAAGAACTTGATAAAGTCAATCATTACGACCGGGCTTTTCTGCTTAAAGTTAAGCGACTGCTCAACCAGCAGATGAAAGACCCATATGCCGGCAAAGGCACAGAAGAAGGCGAATTTATCGCCCTTAACCAGACCATCAACGAAATTATCGAAGAAAACGTCGGCAAACTTAAAGAATTCATCAGAAAATCAAGCAAAGATTTCGACCGTGATATCGAAGAAGTTTATTGGCCATCTCTCTTTGAAGGAAGAGGCGGCGCGAATCCACGCGGTTGTCACGCTTTTCTGCCCGGCGTCGTTAATCTGCTGGTCGTAAGAGACCACCTGATCGTTCCGGCTACTCATATTCCCGCTTTTGACAAAGCGATCGAAGCAAGACTGAAAGCCCAGGGCAACAAGGTTCATTTCATCGATGATTCACCGTATCACAACTCAATGGGTGAGATTCATTGTGGAACCAATGCATTGCGTGACCCGAATCGTTCAATCGTCACCAAAAAGCAGGTTAGAGCCGTTCAGAGTGTGAAAAATCGCTTTAAAAGATTACATCAGGAATAATCATCTGACAGTTAAAAGGCCGTAGATTTAATCTGCGGCCTTTTTTTATTTGGTATTAAACTTGACACAGCCTTCTCATGTTGCTAATTTAACTAAATTTTACAAAATATGTGTACACAATTTTAATTTTCCGGGAGAAAGACGATGAGTCAGAAAACAGTCGCAATATACGGTGCAGCTACCATCGGCCAGGAACTGGTCCTTGCTGTTGCCAAATCAGGATGTGGGGTTTTATTGATCGATCATTCTGAAGAAATGCTAAAGAAGGGTCTTGAAAGAATCGAAGCATCTCTGGATGCAGAAATTGCCAGATGGGGTCTTACCTCTGGTGAAAAAAAAGCTATTCTTGGCCGTATCACAACTTCAACTTCTATCAATGATGTTGCCAAAGCTGGTTTTATTATCGAAACCCTTAAAGAAACAATCGACACCAAACGCCAGCTTTTCAAAGAATTGGAAAAGATCTGCAGTAAAGACACGATTCTGGCTTCAAACTCTGCGACAATTTCAATCACCGAAATCGCCAGTGAATGCGAACACCCGGAAAGAACTATCGCGATGCACTTTCAGAGTCCTATTCCCAAAGTTCCGCTCGTCGAAATCTCACGTGGACTTCACACCAGCGAAACAACCTATGAAGCTGCCCTGAGATTTGCTGCGATGATGCAGAAAACAGTCGTTTCTGTTTATGACTGCCCTGGTTTTGTAACCACGCGAATAGCTCTGCCAATGATTAATCAGGCAGTTAAAGTTCTTGAAGAAGGAATCGCCAATTGTGAAACCATTGACACTGCAATGAAGCTGGGCTTTGGCCTGAATGCCGGGCCACTCGCTCTTGCAGACAAAATTGGTCTGGACACCGTGGTTTTTTACCTTGAGAATCTTTACAAAGAAACCTTTGATCAGAGCTATCTGCCCGCCAAGCTTTTAAAAAGACTTGTAAGAGCAGGTTACAAAGGCATTAAAAGCGGCAAAGGTTTTTATCGCTATGAAAAAGACCTGACCAGAATCGCAAACAGTGGCCTTAAAACCCAAGAACTTTCAATGTGCAAATCAAACTAACAGGAGAATAGGAATGAAAATACTGGTACTCAACTGCGGATCTTCATCAATTAAATACCAGCTTTTTGATATGAAAGAAAAGACCGTTCTTGCCAAGGGCCTGGCTCAAAGAGTCGGACTGGCAGGTTCAACCATAGATTTCAGAAAAGGCGACGATGGCAAGAAAGCTGTTTTTGAAGCAGAAATTCTTGACCACAAAATCGGCATTCAAAAGATTTTTGAACTTTTAACCAATAAAGAAACCGGCGTTCTCGGCAGTCTTAACGAAGTAGACGCCGTTGGGCACAGAATCGTTCACGGCGGCGATAAATTTTCTGCCAGCGTTCTTATTACCCAGGAAGTAAAAGATGCGATCAAAGAATGTATCGTATTCGCTCCTCTTCACAACCCACCAAACCTTAAAGGTGTTGAAGCAGTTGAAGAAATTCTGCCAAATGTAAAACAGGTTGCAGTTTTCGATACCTCTTTCCATCAGACTATGAAGCCTGAAGCCTACATTTACGGCATACCCTATATGTTCTACGAGAAACATAGAATTCGCCGCTACGGCTTTCATGGCACCAGCCATAGATATGTGGCCGGCAGAGCAGCTGAAATGCTGGGTAAACCTCTTGAAGAACTCAAGCTCATCACCGTTCATCTTGGCAACGGCGCATCTGTTGCCGCTATCGATAAGGGCAAGTCAATGGATACCTCTATGGGACACACACCACTGGAAGGCCTGGTAATGGGCACCAGATGTGGAGACATCGACCCTGCACTCATTCTTCATATTATGAAGGAATATGAGTTAACCGTTTCAGAAATGGATAATCTTCTGAACAAGCATTCGGGCGTTCTCGGTATCAGCCAGGAATCAAGCGACCTTCGCGACCTTGAAGAAGACTGGCCAAACAAAAGTGAAAAAGCTAATCTGGCTCTTGATGTGTATTCTCATCGCATCAAAAAATACATTGGCGCATACATGGCAGTTCTCAACGGCTGTGATGCTGTAGTCTGGACAGCCGGTGTGGGCGAAAACAGCCCCATCGTCAGAAGCATCGTCCACAAAAACATGGACTGGTTCGGAATCAAACTCGACCTTGAAAAGAATGAAGTAACCTGGCGCGGAGCTGAAGGTGATATCACTACACCTGATTCAAAGGTAAAAGTTCTGGTTATACCGACCAATGAAGAACTTGTTATCGCTCAGGACACCATGGAAATAGTTTCAAACTGACCTGAAAAAAAATACCGGTCACTGAGCCTCTTTTAAAAGGTTTGAGTGACCGGTTTTTTTTTATTTTCCCGATTCAATCATGGTCGGGTCATGATCTGAAACGCACCTGAAACCAACGGTAGTGCTGCGATATAGAGGCGAACGCTTTACATCGCGGGCAGAAGAACGACAACCTTTTGAGTTATCATCCCATGAGCCACCACGAACTATGGGCAAACCATACTTTCCATGAAAATTGTAAGTATCTCTCGGGTTTGCTTCGTAAGCCGTAGCGGTCCATTCTGATACATTCCCGGCCATATCGTGAATACCCCAGGGCGAAACCCCGTCAGGGTAGAGACCGACAGCAACAGGTTGATCACCGACATTACATTTTTCCATAGAAAAAGTATTGCCCCATGGATACTCGCGGCCATCACCGCCCCTGGCTGCAATTTCCCATTCATTTTCTGTCGGCAGTCGCTTGCCGGCCCAGTTTGCATACGCATAGGCATCGAACCAGTCGACCAGAACCACCGGGCTGTTAAGCATACCCTTCGGCGGCTGTCCGCCAACCCAGCTGAAGCGCAAGGCCCAGGCGTAAGTGTGATATGGGGTATGGTCTTTATGCTGGGGTTCATT
>JASURT010000240.1 GCA_030446435.1 Candidatus Ozemibacter sp. | reverse complement strand
TACCGCTTGCCCCAACTGATCTGAAGTCGCAAAATCATGGCCGCGAACTTCGACCTGAAGCTTGTCGTCGTTATTTCTGCCCATGCGAAGAATGAACAGACCCTGACCTTCTCTAACTCTTACCTTGACGCCCGGAAGAACCTCGAGGCGTTTTCTTAGGTCAGAAGCTATCTGAGAAGTCGATCGCTTTCTTTCTGAGATGGGTACAAGGGGTATTCTGATCTGCCCGGAATTGATCGAACTCGATCCCCAGCCACCGCCAACATTCGTAAACAGAACTGTTCTTTCAGGCACAGCTTCTTGAACAATTTTCTCGGCGGCAAGAAAGATTTTTTCACTGATGCCGATTCTTGTGCCCTCTTCCAGTTCTATCGAAACCCTGACTTCGCCTTCGTCAGCGGTAGGCATAAGTTCGGTGCCGACAAATTTAATCATGACCGCACTCGATGTAACCAGAACCGCAAGAATGAAGGCGGTCAATTTTCGGTTTTGCAAAACAAAATTCAAAATGAATTGATGAGCAGATAAAACCCTGTTTATCATGCTTTCAGAAATGCGTTTGAAAAAACCAGGTTTTTGACCATTCTTGAATTTGAGAAACTTCGAAGACATCATGGGCACGAGAGTTAATGCCACTCCCAGAGAGCAGAAGAGAGAAAACGCCACAATATATGCCAGCTGTTTGAACATGATGCCGGTCATGCCCTGAACAAAAAGCAAGGGCAGGAAAATGACGATTGTGGTCAGGGTACTGGCAAGAACAGGCATTGCCACTTCGGTGCTGCCTTTAACAGCCGCCTGCATCATTCCCAGGTTTTTTTCGCGATAACGAAAAATATTTTCGAGAACGACGATGGAGTTGTCGACAAGCATGCCGATACCCAGTGCCACGCCGCCGAGAGACATTATGTTCAGCGTAAAATCGAAATAATACATCAGCGCAAAAGTAGCAATGATTGAAAACGGAATCGCCACGGCAATGATACCCGTGCTGGCAAGGTTTCCCAGAAAAAACTGCAGAATGATTATGGCAAGAAGACCGCCATAGAAAGCCGAAGAACTGACGTTATCTATTGCCCTTTCTATGTAAATGGAGGTGTCTACAATTGGTTTCAGGCTTAACTGTGGAATGTCGTCGTTGATTTTTTCAATTTCTTTTTTTACGGCTGTGGCCACTTCAACGGTGTTACTACCTGATTGTTTGTTTACCATTACACGAACTGCGGGCTTGCCATCGATTCTGATGATGCTGCGGTCTTTCTGCCAGCTGTCGACGACCCTGGCGATGTCTTCAAGACGAATCTGTTTATCGTCTTTTTCAGCGATCAAAATTGCGCGAATCTGGTTTATGTCTGTGAATTCACCAGGAGTGCGCAGTCTGAACTCATAGTTGCCCGATTCAATGGTTCCGGCGGGGAGATTAACATTTTCTGCCCTGAGTCTTGAAACTACCTGTTCAGGCGATATCTTCAGCGCTTTGAGCTTGACCATTTCAAGATCGATATGAATTTCTCTTTTGTTACCGCCCCTTACATCAAGAGAAGCAACGCCTGGAATTCTTTCAATTCTGTATTTAACCTGGTTTTCAATGATGTTTAAAAGCTGTACCGGGTCAAGGTTGCCGGCAGCCCCGAAAATTATTATGGGAAAAGCCGCCGCGTCGAATTTGCGCAGCATTGGTCTGTCTATGTCGTCAGGTAGTCTGCCGATTATGCGGTCGATTCGGTCGCGAATGTCGTTAGAAGCCGCGTCAAGATCGGTGCCCCAGGCGAATGAAACTCTGACCCGGCTGCTGCCCTCGCTTGAATCTGAAGTAATTTCTTCGACCCCCGGAACAGCCGAAATGGCCTGTTCGATCGGTCGGGTTACCAGCGTTTCCATTTCTTCCGGGCTGGCGTTTGAATACGAGGCTGATACGGTTATGCGCGGATAGGTTATATCTGGCATCAGATCTATGGGAAGATGATACAATGAAACTGCGCCGAATATCAGAATGATACAGGCTATCATCGTAATGCCGATCGGACGTTTTACAGAAAATTCAGCAAGAATCATTTGCGTTCTCCTGCTTTTTCGTTCGCTCTGGTCGTCGGGCCGCTTTCAAGATTGGCTATTTTCAAGGGGGCTCCGTCTTCAAGAAGGTGGTGACCAAGAGTTACGACCTGGCCTGAGACCGTCGGAGAAGCAATCTCAACGTTTTCCTGATCAGAAAAACCAAGCTGAACCGCAACGAATCTGGCGGTCATGCTTGCAGTATCCGCAAGAAAAATACCGGGCCTGTTTTGTCTTCTGACAATCGAAGAAGCCGGAACTATTTTCGCTGATTCATGCGCTTCGAAAATGATTCTTGCAGTGACGAACATTCCCGGCTTAAGAGAAAAATCGGCATTTGATATTTCAAGCTCTATTCTGGCAAGCCGCGATGAACTATCGAGGAGTGGTGCAATTCTTATGACTTTTGCCGGATAAATGCAGTCAGGAATGGCAGCCGCCTCTACCTCGGCGTTTTGACCAACCTGTATTTTGAAGTAGTCCTTTTCGACTACATCGATAACTGCGGTGAGAGTAGCAATGTCAATAATTGAAACAATCGGAGAATTGGTCGTTGCCATTGCCCCTTCGTCGAGAAACTTTTCTGCCACGAATCGTTGATTAGAACCGCCGGTCCATGATGCATCCACCTGGGCATAAGAAAGTCTTACTTTCGCGCTTTCAAGGGCAGCTTGCTTGTTCGCGAGCTGGGCTTTATTGACCTGGTGTCTCGCCTGACTGGTTTTAAAAGAGGCTTGCGCCCTTTCAAGCTCGACGTCAGAAGAAACTTTTTGTTTGCGCATGGTCTCGGTTCTTTCCAGTTCTTTTCGCGCAATTTCAAGTAGCCCGGCCGATTCATTGAAATTGGCTCTGGCTATTTCAAGATCTGCCTCGGCCTGTTTTACCGCCAGAACAAGTTCTTCATCATCGAGCTCGGCAACGACTTCACCGTTTGAAATTTCGCTGCCTATATCGACCTTTAATTCGCGTATACGACCTGAAATTCGGGGCATTAAAGAAAATTTCGACTGAGAAACCAGGGTGCCGGTAAAAAGGCCCTGGTCGATAAGACGATCGGTTCTTACCGGGGCGACTTCCACGGCAACCGCGGCCATTCGCCCGCGTTGCCCGCCGGGCCGGCCATTGCTGACTTCGCCTTCGCTTAGAAAAATTTTATTGAAAATCAAAACCAATGCTATGCCTGCGATTACGGCCAAAACAAGCTTTTTCATTTATTGCTCCTGTTATTGATAAGAGAAAACTGTCAGAATTCAGGCCGGTTAGGGCTTTTAAAGAACCTCTGCAACTTTCTCTGCGACTGACTGGATGAAATCATTTTCAAACGAAACTATACAATTTCTACAATGATCAGAGCAATATCTTAATATTTCTTAACAAAGCCTGTAGTATAATGTGATACAAATTCAGAAACTGATACCGCCAATTCGAAAGGAAAGCTTATGAGAAAGTGTTTTGTTTCATTGTTCTTGTTGCTGACAATGATGGTTTCGTTGCCCCTCGCTGCAAAGACAGATCGAAGAATGATTTCAGCCGAAACCATGTTTAGAAAGCCTGAAAAGGCAAGCTTTTCCATCTCGCGCGAAGGCAATTATCTTGCCTGGCTCGCCCCCTGGAAAAAGCGCATGAATGTATACATCAAAGATCTGAAGACCGGCCGGGAAAAGCGCCTTACTTCAGAAACAGCCCGGGATATTTCGGGTTATTATTTCATTCGCGAAGATGTGATTGCATACGCAATCGATAAGGGTGGCGATGAAAATTTCCGCCTTTACGGCGTAAATGTGAAAACCGGCAAAGAACAGTGTTATACCCCTTTTGATGGAGTAAGAACCTACGTGGTTGACGATCTCGAAGACGATCCCGAACACGTTTTGATTGCCATGAACAAACGTGACAAAAGGGTTATGGATGTTTATCGTCTTACTCTCGAAGACGGCAAGCTTGAAGAAGTGGCGAGAAACGACGGAACCATAATTGGCTGGAGAACCGATCATGATGGCAAGTTGCGTATAGCAGTATCAAAAATGAATAATCGCGATCTCACATTGCTGCGACCAGATGAAAAATCTGAATTCAAGCCTTTTTATCTTGCACCTGAAGGCGATAAAGCCTGGCCGGTGATGTTCGATTTTGATAATCAGCATGTAATTTTTTCGACCAATGTCAATCGTGACAAAATTGCTTTTGTTAAGGTAAGCCCCGGTGGAAACGAAGTTGAAACCTTGTTTGAGCACCCCGAAGTGGATGCAGGTGCGCTTATAGCTTCAAAAGAATTCAAAAAGATATTTGGTTTTGGTTATGTAACCGACAAACTGCACCATGAAATAATCGATGAAGAATTTGCCCGGCTGCTTGATTCTGTTAAAGCGAAGTTTCCCGGTCAAAGTGTTTCTTACCAGGATTCAGATAAATTGATGACGAAACTTCTGTTCCTTGTTTTTTCAGACACGAATCCAGGCGAGTATTACCTGTATGATAAAAATGATAAAAAGCTTGAAAAACTTGTAGATTCACGGCCCTGGATCAAAAAAGACCTGCTGAGCAGTTGTAAGCCGGTAAAGTTTTTGAGTCGTGATGGCAAAACCTGGTTGAATGCGTATCTCACCCTTCCAAAAGATTATGAAAAGCCTCTCGGAGCAATTATCAACCCTCATGGCGGCCCGGCAGTACGTGATCATTGGGGTTTCAACCCTGAAGTGCAGTATCTGGCAAATCGCGGCTATGCTGTGCTGCAGATCAATTATCGTGGCTCTACCGGATATGGTAAGGCGTTTCAGGATCTCGGCATAAAGCAATGGGGCCGTGGCTATATGCAGCACGACCTGAGCGATGGAGCGAAGTGGCTGGTTGAAGAGGGCGTTGTTACGGCAGACAAAGTTGCCATTTACGGCGCTTCTTATGGCGGGTATGCGACGCTGGCCGGTATGACCTTTACACCAGAGTTATATAGTTGCGGGGTCAGTAACGTCGGACCTTCAAGCTTGCTTACGCTTTTGCGATCCATTCCTCCATACTGGGAACCCCTGAAAAAAGACCTGTTTCGTCGCGTCGGCGACCCCGACAAAGATGAAGAATTTTTGCGAAGCATTTCACCCCTGTTTTATGTCGATCAAATTCGCAAGCCGCTTATGGTTGTTCAGGGAGCCAATGACCCGCGAGTTAAAAAACAGGAGTCAGACCAGATTGTGGCGGCCATGAAAGAGAAAAACATTCCGGTTTATTATCTGGTAAAAGAAAATGAAGGACATGGTTTTCAGAATGAAGAAAACCAGATTGAGTTTTACAAGTATCTTGAAGCCTTTTTTGCCCGCTATCTTGGCGGTCGAAGCATGACACCTGAAAATGTCATAGATAGACTAAAACACTGATTTGAACT
>JASURT010000239.1 GCA_030446435.1 Candidatus Ozemibacter sp. | reverse complement strand
AAAGGCGCAAACCCTGTCTTTCAGCTCTCACTCGCAGATCATTCTCATGAATCGAATAACCAATAAGCTTGAACCTGTTTTAAACAAGCATTCGATTCCGGACGTCAAACAGGAAGATTATGAAAATTGTCTGAATAACTGCTTTCTTGATGGCGATCTTCAGGAAAAGGTTTCTGACGGGTATTCAATGATTTTTATTTCACTTTTATCTGCAGGCAAAGTTCAGGGCGTGCTTTTTCTTGCCAAGCATGATAATTCAGGATATTCAGAGAACATAAAGCGATTTTTGCAAACCATAGCACCTGTTGCTGCTTCGATGATAGAAAATGCACGTCTCTACGAAGAGCTTTCTGAGTGGAACGCCAATATGAAGAATATTCTCGGCAGTGTTTCAGCCGGAATGGGAGCTATCGATCGTAAGGGAAGCCTTATAAGTTATAATGACAGCTTTCTTTCGCTTTTCCCCCGGACTGCAAAAGAGACTAAGCCCGAAACAATTCAGAATTTCTGCCGCAGCCTGTCTGACCAGAATTTTGCCCAAAAGCTTACCGAGGCGATAGGGCAATACCTGCTGCCGGTTCCGGCAGAAGATTGTCGGGAAAAGAAAGTTCGTTTTACCACGCAATATGTTCTAGAAGATGGCGAAATAGAAGCAGAAATCAGAATGATGCCTTTGCTTGACGGCGATTTGGTCAGAGGCTGCGTCATTGTCTTAGATGACATCACCGAGCAAAAGCAATTTGAACAGCAGATGATTGAATCTGAAAAGTGGGCTGTTCTTGGCAAATTGGCTGCATCTGTAGCGCATGAAATTCGCAATCCTCTTGTGGCTATTCGTTCGCTTGTCGAGATCATCGGTGAAAACGTTCAGGGCGACCTTAAAGAGCATGTTTCAGTTATTCTTGGAGAGGTTCTGAGACTGAACCGGGTTGTTGCTGAGCTGCTAAGTCTGGTTAGGCCCGAAAGCGCGCAGATGAAAATCGCCGAAATGAAAGATCTTATCGATGAACTTCACATTCTTGTTCGCCACGAAGCCGCTAAAAATGGTATCTCGATCAAAATTTCGCTTCCCGATGAAGAATGCAAAATTCTCATGGACCCCGAGAAAATGAAACAGGCATTTCTTAATGTGATTTTAAATGGCATACAATGTGTGGATAAAGGTGGAGCAATCGAGATAAGGGTTGAAAAATCCGATAATGACCTGTTGGTAAAATTCCGAAACGATGGCCCAGAAATTCCCCCCGCTATTATGGAAAGGATTTTTGAGGCATTTTTTACCACCAAAGCGAACGGCACAGGTCTGGGTCTGGCAATCACCAGGAAGATTGCCGAATTGCACCGGGGAAGGATCGATATCGCTTCGTCGCCCGAATTTACTGAATTTACATTTGTTCTGCCTATGGAGGCCAGATAATGGGAAAAACCAACAATAAAAAAGTAGCACCCAACATTCTTCTTGTAGATGATGAAACTTCGGTGCTTTACACCCTTGAAGCTATTTTGAAACCGGAAGGTTACAGACTGACCAAAGCTTCTTCGGCCGACGAGGCGCTTGAATTGTTCAAGGCAGAAACTTTTGATCTGGTTATCACTGATCTGACCATGCCGGGTGATTCAGGTCTGGTACTACTCGATAAAGTACTGAAAATAAAGCCGGAAGCTCTGGTAATTCTCATTACCGCTTATGGCTCTGAGTCTATAGCCGTTGACGCAATGAAAAGAGGGGCTTACGACTATTTGCCCAAACCTTTTGCAAACGATGATTTGAAAATTACCGTAAGGCGCGCACTCGAAAAGTTTTTTCTCCGCCAGGAAAATCGTCAGCTTAAAGAACGTCTTCACGAAAGAACCGGTCTTGCTTCGATCATTGGCGCATCTGATGGAATGCAAAATGTGTATGATCTGATCGAACGTGTGGGGCCTGCCGATGTGACGGTTCTGATTACCGGCGAGTCTGGAACCGGCAAGGAGCTGGTGGCTAATGCCATACATAGTTTGAGTACAAGAAAGAATAATCCTTTTGTCAGAGTTAACTGTGCAGCTTTGCCTGAAAACCTTATTGAAAGCGAACTTTTTGGTTACGAACGCGGAGCTTTCAGTGGTGCCGCAAATCGCAAGCTGGGAAAATTCGAAGTTGCCAATTCAGGTACCATTTTTCTCGATGAAATCGGCGAGATGACCCCTGCTACCCAGACCAAAATTTTAAGAATTCTTCAGGAAAAAGAATTTGAAAGACTCGGAGGCAATCACCCAATTTCGGTTGATACCAGAGTCATTACCGCCACCAATCGAGATTTGCAATCAGCAATCGAAGAGGGAACCTTCAGAGAAGATCTTTTTTATCGTCTCAATGTAATCAACATACATTTGCCGCCTTTGCGAGAAAGACTTTCAGATATACCTGTTCTTGTAGACTCTTTCGCCCGCAAATTCTGCGAAAAGTTCGGCAAGAAGTTTCAGGCATTTTCAGAAGCTTTCATGGGTCGCTTGATGCAATATTCCTGGCCGGGAAACGTCAGAGAATTGCAGAATCTGATTGAAAGAGTCATAATTCTCGAAGACGAAAACCTTTTTCAAAATTCATCGAACCGTTTCGCAATGCGTTCAAAACTCGAGAATGAACAGTTCATGGAAGACGGCCTGTTGGCAATGAAATATAAAGAAGCCAAAGAGGTTCTATTGAAAACTTTCGAGAAAAAATACTTTGAAGGCTTACTTGAAAAAGCTGAAGGCAATATGTCTGAGGCCGCCAGAATAGCCGGCATGCACCGAAAAAATCTTTATCTGAAGCTTAAAGAACTTGAGATGAAGGATTGAAACCAGTCTTTCGTCAGCATTGACTGAATTGTTCCGCCGTCATTACCGCGACCTGTCCTTCAAAGCCCTGGGACTTCAACCGTTGAGCATTGGCAGCATACTAGTCAACCTTGAACTTTTCTCAAGCTACGGTGTTTGTGTCTGTTTTCAGGCTGAAGCTGACTGTCGTGCCTTGATCAGGCTCTGAGACAAAGTTCAAAGAGGTGCCGTGCCCGACAAGAATTTTTTCTGAGATGGCAAGCCCAAGACCCAGACCACCTTTGGGTCGCGTATCTGATTTGTCTGCCTGATAAAAAGGCGTCTTGATTTTACTGATTTTTTCGGGATCAATGCCACAACCATGATCGATAACCGATACCCTGATCTGATTGTCGGCAATCAGTTCTGCTTTTACTATAATTGTGCTTTGCGCCGGCGAAAACTTTATCGAATTGTCGAGAAGGTTAATCAATACACGGCTCAGCAATTCCGGGTCAATGACCGCTTTGGGCAAATCATTTTCAATATTGGCGATAATTTCAATTTGTTGTTTGTCAGATATGGGCTTCATTGAATCAATTGTTTCGCTAATCAAAGAACCAATACGTATTGGCCTGAGATCGAATCGCAATTTTCCTGCCTCCATGCGGGCAAAATTCAAAATAGACGAGATTAGTGAATTCAGTTGACTCGTGTTGCGTAAAGAAACTCTTAGTGCCTTTTTTTGACCATCGGTCAAGGGTCCGAATTTTTCTGAAGCCATCAGATCCATGTAACCTTTGATTGAAACAAGCGGTGTTTTTAGCTCGTGACTTAGAGTGGCAAGAAATTCAGATTTCAATCTATCTAATTCTTCCATTTTCTTCAGGTCGTTTTCTTTTTGCTCAATTGATTTGTAGAAATCATCGAGAAGAATCTCTGAACCTTCGACAAAAACCAGAACAATCAAAAGCAGCTGTTTGTCGCTTTCTTTGATTGGTTTGACCAAAGCGATCATATCTTGCGAAACTTCACCTTTATCTGACTTGTGAAGGTTAAGATTCAGAATTACCGGTCGCTCGAGCATTCGTTTTTCGACACCGATTTTTTGCAATGTTTCGAAAAACGCTCCGGATCGCGGAAAAGGAAAACTCTGCAGAATGCTGCAACCAACCAGTTCATGGGTTTCAGAGCCGAATAAGGAAGCGAATTTCTGATTGCAAAAAACAAAATTAAGATTTGAATCTACGGTGGCGGTGCAAAGATCTGAGGTCATCATGATTCCGTAGGCCCTGTTTTTTAGAGCATGTTCGAAATCGTTTTGCAATTTTTTTTCAGTTGCATCGATGCGCTTGAAAGACGAAACCAGAATTATGATTCCCAGCAGGATGAAAGGAATGATTGATACGTCTGTCAGATTCATCGCTTCAGTCATTCTCTGTTTTTTCTGCCTCCGTCGATTCTTTGCCGGAAATATCCGGGGTAGTTGAGGCCGTTTCGCCGGTAAGTCTGGCCAATGCCTGATCGTTGCCCGTTTCTTGATAAAACCGGATAAGGTCCTGATATCTGCCGACTTTGACCGTTTCCCAGGTGTCCGGGCATTTTTCCCAGGCAATCTCGAGAAGTTTGCCTGCTTCTTCCAGTTTTCCCTGCTTCCAGTAAAGGGTGCCAAGACTGTGGGCAATCATCAGCATGTCTGAAAGCATCGGAGTTTCAGATGACTTTAACAACTGGTGAGCGGTCTCAAGAAGCATTTCTGCGCGCTCAAGGTCTTTTTCATTGCGTGTAAGCAGATAACCAACCGCATTCATTATTCTTGGGTTTTCAGGGCTTTCGTGCAGGGCCTTTTCGAACAATTTCAGGGCTTCATCAGGTTTATTGTCTTGCGAAAGAAGCATGCCCTTAAGATAAAGCGCGTCACTGGTTTGTGAAATCGAAGATTTTATCTCGGCAAGATACTTGCGGCACTCGGCAAAGTCTGTTTGATTGGCAGCCAAAGCCGCGAGATTCAATCTGATTCTGTCAGCGGCAATTCGCTCTTCTTTGTTTTGCTCTGGAACAAAAATCAGACCTTCTTCAAATATTTTTTTGGCTTCTGCCATTTTTCCTTCGCTGATGAGAATTTTGCCAAGAAGCTCGTAACTTCTCGGGGTCGGATTCCAGTTAAGACTCTTTAGGGCGTAACGGTGAGCTTCAAGAATGTGTTTGCGTTCAAAAAGCACCCGGGCAAGCTCATAGTTCGTGTTGAAAATATTCGGAACCATTTGATCGAGTTTTTCGAGAATGCTTTGGGTTTCGTTATACTGCCCCTGATTTTTAAGGCTGATCGCAAGGCCGAAATAAGCTCTGGGCGATTGAGGATTGGTTTTTATGGCAGATTCAAATGCGCGTTGGCTTTCAATGAATTTTCCCTTTTCAAGTAATCTTGAACCAGCAAAAATCTTCAGTTGTTCATGTTGGTAGGCACTTTGAAGGCTGTAAGCCGTGAAAACGAAAATCAATGGCATGCAAAGATACGGAAGAGCTGCTGGCGAAAATTTCTTTTTCCAGACCAGATCTTTAAGATTGTTAGACAGAAGCAGACTGGCTAAAACCGTTGCTGTGGCCAGTAGAGGCAAAACAGAAATGTTGTTGTTGAAGGCTGAATGAAATATGAAAGCCAGAAGAGCCACCAGTGGCGTTTTTTCAAAAGTTTGTGCTTTTTCGGTTTCAGAAG
>JASURT010000036.1 GCA_030446435.1 Candidatus Ozemibacter sp. | reverse complement strand
CAAAAAACTGGATCAACCCCTGCCTCTTGGCTATTCGAACAGCGGGGTCGTAGTAGCCACAGGCGCCGGCGTTACCGGCTTCAAAGTCGGAGACCGGGTCATATCCAACGGCAACCACGCCGAGGTAGTTTGCGTGCCACAGCATCTTTGCGCCAAAATTCCTGAAAATGTCGATGACACAACAGCCAGCTTCACCGTAGTTGCCGCCATTGCTCTTCAGGGCATTCGCCTGGCCGCCCCAACTCTTGGAGAAAGTGTTGCCGTGCTTGGCCTTGGCTTGATCGGTCTGTTGACCTGCCAGATTCTTTCAGCCAACGGTTGTCGGGTAATCGGCTTCGACTTCGACCGGCAGAAGGTTGACATGGCAAAAAGCTACGGCGTCGAAGCTTTCAATCTTACCGATGGAATAGACCCGGTTAGCCTGGCGATGAATTTTTCACGGGGTAACGGTGTTGATGCAGTAATCATAACCGCAGCCACCCCCAGTAACGATCCGATCGAGCAGGCACCACAGATGTGCCGCAAACGCGGGCGGGTGATTCTGGTCGGGGTAACCGGACTTAATCTTTCCAGAGACGATTTTTACAAAAAGGAAATAAGCTTTCAGGTTTCCTGCTCGTATGGGCCTGGCCGCTACGAAAATGAGTATGAAGGCAAATCGATGGACTACCCCATCGGCTTTGTGCGCTGGACAGTGCAACGCAATTTCGAAGCAGTTCTTGATCTGATGGCCGCCGGCAAAATACGCATCAACGAACTGGTAAGCCGTGAAATTGACTTTGAAAATGCCCAGGATGCCTACAAACTGGTTGCCACAGCCAAAGATGTACTTGGTCTGGTGTTAACTTACGGCAAATCCGTCGATCTCGAACAAAAGTCGCTCTTTCTCAAAGATGTCGGTTCGATGCCTGCTGATCTGCATGGCAGCAAGCCGGTAATCGGGTTAATCGGAGCTGGCAACTTTGCCGGGGGCACTTTGATTCCGGCCCTGGCAAGCACCGGTGCTGAGCTGAAAATTATCGCCAGCTCCGGAGGTGTTTCTGGAACAGTAGTTGGCAGTAAAGGCGGCTTTGCTATCAGCACTACCGACAGCAGCCGAATTATGGCAGACCCTGAAGTAAATACCGTAATCATAACAACCCAGCATAATTCTCATGCAAAATTTGTCATAGACGCCATCAACGCAGGCAAAAACGTTTTTGTCGAAAAGCCTCTCTGTATGAACTTTGAAGACCTTGAGAAAATTCGCCTTGCCTATGAAACGCAACAGAAAAAGAGCCCCGTTCGCCTTATGGTCGGGTTTAACCGCAGGTTTTCACCGTTGATTCAAAATTGCAAAAAAGCTCTTGCTGCTATTAATGCGCCCTGCAGCATAGTTATCACCGTTAACGCAGGCACAATACCAGCAGACCACTGGACCCAGGATTTTACAAGCGGCGGCGGACGCATAATCGGCGAAGCCTGCCATTTTATCGATCTGGCACGACACCTGACCGGCAGCGAAATTGAATCGATTCAAACTTCTTTCATGCGCGACCCGCTTGCATCGGAAAGAATGCCTGATACGGCTACCATTACCGTTTTATGCAAAAACGGATCAATTGCAACGGTACATTATTTTGCAAATGGCAACAAAGATTTCCCAAAAGAACGAATTGAGATCTTTGCCAACGGCGCAATTTTGCAACTCGATAATTTCAAATCTCTCAACTGCTTTGGCAATGCCGGTTGCAAAAATCAGTCACTGTGGGCACAAGATAAAGGACATGCCGCCTGTGCGACCGAATTTGTAAAATCTATCGAAAACGGTGAGCCCGCGCCAATTCCTTTCGCAGAAATTTATGAAATCAGTCGCGCAACTCTCGTAGCTGCGGGTCTCGAAGAAACTCAGGAAACCACAGCTTAATGCTGCCTGCAAGATTTCTCAATACAATCAGGTATCTTAAGCCGGGGCAGATAGTCGCCCGCCCCGGCTTCTGGCTTAAAAGAAAACTGCTCGGACCAGGTTCTTCGGGCAACGAAAGCCTTATTGCCCGTGATCTTAAGCGACTGTACCATTCAACGGTGGTCAAGAATTTCAGCCTTACCCTTTTGAATGTTGAAGTGAGTTTTGATCCACTTTATATGCAGTGGAAAAGCCAGGATTGGCAGTTAGATGAAAGACCTGAAAAACTCTGGGTTTACCAGCTCAATTACTTTTCATGGCTCTTTTCTCAGAAAACCGAAATCGCTCAGGAACTGCAACTATATCTGATTCTCGACTGGATCGAAAAAAACAATTCAACGCGCGAAGAAACCTGGGAACCTTTTGCTTTGTCGAAAAGAGTCTGCAACTGGGTAAAATGGCTTGAAACCCATAAAGAGTTGGTAGAGCCCATTCGCACCTGCATCGATGCTTCAATTTATTCGCAATGCCATAGATTGACCTACGATCTTGAATATCACAACCAGGCCAATCACCTGTTCGAAAATTTCAGGGCACTTTTCATTGCCTGCCTTCATCTATTAAGAAATCAGCACGAAATGCACTTCAAGCTGATTTCGTGGCTCACTCTTGCCACCGAAAACCTTATTGAACAGATTAACGAACAATTTTTTGCCGATGGCGGGCATTACGAGCGAAGCCCCATGTATCACATCGACATGCTTGAAGCTGTCGAAGAAATCTTTGCCGCCGCCAAAGAATATGCAAAGTTTGATTTTGTAGCTGATTCAGAGCTGCTTAAATCATTGTTTTCTGAATTAATCGAGCTTTGTCACGAAAAGCTGCCCTTAATGAAAGACTGGTTGAGTAATCTCACGCATCCCGACGGTTTCATCGCTTTGATTAACGACAGTACGCTTCTGCCGGGGTTGAAGCAGGCCGAGTCGAACGACAAGCCGACCAGCTATCTTCTTGAAGAATCCGGCTTCTTTATTCGCCGATGGAACAACAACTATTTCATTTTGAACTGTGGTGAGCCTTCACCGGCATTTCAACCGGGCCACAGCCACTGTGACATCTTATCTTTCGAACTGAGTATTAACAAAACGCGCTGCATAGTAGACACAGGCTGCGGTTCTTATCAGAACCCCGAAATTCGCCGGCATTGCCGCCGAACCAGCTCTCATAATCTTCCATTGATTGAGCTTTCAGAACAATCTGATATCTGGGGCGCTTTTCGCATGGGCAAAAGGGCGAAAATTCTACATCGAAGTTTCGATTCCCAGAATGCCTTACTGATCATTGAATTCGCCGACCAGTATGATCAGCGCTTCCGCCGCGAGATATTGTTTGAAAGTCGCAGTATAAAAATAAGAGATCGCATGTATGACCGACGAATCACCGGAACGTTCTGTTCACTGATTCATCTCCACCCCGACACGCAAATTCTAGCTTCAAATGAAAGCAATTGCCTCGAACTTTCGCGAAACAAAGTCGAATTCAAGATAAAAAGTACCGCCAGACTGCGCAGCGAACCCCACAGGTGGTATCCTGATTTTGGGAAGGTTGAAAAAAGCGAAAAGCTAATTCTAAGCAATCATTTAACAGAGGCCATAGACTATGTTATCAGCTGGTAAGCCCTTAAAAGTCTTGATAATCAGCCAGTTTTACTACCCAGATGTAACCGCCTGCGCTTTCAGAATCAAAGAAACAGCTGACTGGCTCGCTCAGAACGGCTGTGAAGTTCATGTAATTGCCGGTGAACCCCATAAAGGGCAACTGCAGCAAACCAGCCTTGACGATGGGGCCATAAAGGTCAGCAGAGTCGAGCTGCTTAAATATGACGGTGGCGGCAAATGGAACTATATCAAGCACTATCTTTCTTTTATGCTTGGCGCAATCAAACAAGCCAAGAATCACCCAGGCCAGTTTGACCTGGTATGGGCTTCAAGCCCACCCTTATTCACCGGCATCGCCGGCTATGCTATTGCCCGGCTGAAGAAAGCACGCTTCTGTCTTGATATTCGCGACATCTGGCCGGAATCTGCCGTGGTAGCAGGGCAAATAAGTGACAGCGGCGTTTTGTTCAAAACCGCGAAAATTGTAGAAAAAGCCCTTTACCGCCTCGCCGACCAGATCACCTGCGTAGCCAACCCCATGGCAGATTACATTCAATCGGTTTCAGGTCGCAAACGCCCCGAAGTGATTTATAACGCCATTCCTGGTTCAATGCTGGGCAACGAGACTGAAAAGACGACAAAACAGCCTGAATCCATAGAAATTCTCTATATTGGCAACATGGGCTATTGTCAGAATCTCTCTCTGGTGCTAGAAGCTGCGGGCATATTGAAAAGGATGCAAAACAAAACGATAAAATTTCTTCTGGTCGGAAATGGTGTTGAGAAAACAATGCTTGAAGACAGAATCAGAGCAGACGCACTTGATAATGTCGAAGTTCGTGGCCTGGTGCCGAAAGCCGAAGCAATTCAATTGATCAAAAACTCTCAGGCACTGATGCTTCATCTTAAAGATGACGGAACCATGGATAAAACTATTCCATCGAAAGTTTTCGACTATATGGCAGGCGGACGGCCGATTCTGTTTGGCTTGAAGGGTGAAGCGGCCAACATTCTGGCTGAATCGGGCGGCAATCTTTATTATGATCCGGCCGATGCGCAGCAACTTGCCAGCCGCGCAGTTGAGTTAGAAAAAAACTATCTCGAACTTGCCGAATCAGCACTAAAAAATCGGAAAATGGTTAAACAAAGGTTTCTGCGAGAACGAATGGCCGAAAAGCTTCTGAGAATTTTCACCAAGGTTTCAAAACGCTGAAGCTTTTCGGCTGTCGGGTTGTCTTATTTCATTGCACCGTCTTCGTTATACAACACTTCCGAGCTGCTCAGCCCTCCTATTTCAGGCTTATCAGCCGCAGGTTTTCTGTCGATCAATGCATTTACAGCGTTTTCTCTGTAGTAATTCTGCAAACGACTGTGCCATTCATCATGGCTTTTCCGGTCGAGAATGAATTCGAAACTACCAACGGCACGGCAGACTTTAACAAAGTCACTGAAGAAATTGAACATGGCGTTGGCCGAAGCTTCTTTTGCAACCAATGATGCATTCTGGGCGTCGATAAGATCGAGAATGTTAACAGCGCCTCTCTGGTAAGCGCTTTGAACCAGGTCAAGAGTTTTCGCTGCATATTCAGCCCTTGTATTAGAAAGGCCGATGCTGGAAAACGATGACCGGGCATCTTCAAGAGAAATTCTCGTGTTCAGTTCAAGACGCTGCATCAGAAATTCGAGATTATTTTCGAGCTGTTTTATTGTTGAATCGGTCTGCTTAACGGCCGCACGACGGTCCCCACCCTCGTGAAGCGGAATTGATATATTCAGACCAACAAACCAGTCATTTTTGTCGGGGTATTTCAATACACTACCAAAAGGCGCGGGTAAAGCCGGTTTCGGGTTTCCGGTTCCGTCTTCTTTAAGAGTTCGCGAAAAATTTCCCTGCAAAGCAACGGTTGGCTGACTGAATCTGCGCCGCGCTGACCTGTTTGCTCGTTTCTGAGCTTTTAAAGAGTTTTCGACCTGCTGAATCTCTGGCGAAAGTGCAAGAGTATCATTGACAAGAAAGTCTCTGAAAACCTTAAAACCAAACATATTATCAATGTAAGGCGCAACAAGGTTTTGATCTATCAAAAATACCCGGGCAAAAATATCACAGTCAGCAGTGGTGAATTCTTCTTCCTGGCCCGCATTTAACAGTTGGTTTAGTGCGAGTTCAGCTTTCTTTCTCATGACCGAAGCATCGATGATCGCCTGGCGGGCACTGGCCATCTGGATTTCCCAGCGATAAACCTCGGCCGGGCCTGAAGTTCCTACCTGTTCCCTGAATCTGGCAATATCGAGATTAGCTCTGGTTACTTCAAGATTGTCGCGTTGTATTGCCTGCAAAGTCTTGGTTTTAAGAACATTCAGGTAAGCAAGAGCGGCATCGCGCATAATATCGAGTATCAATGCTCTTTCTTCTTCCTTTTTGGCAGCAAGCATCAGCTTTTGTATGTCGATATTGGCTCTGGCTTGTTCGCTATAAAGAACCTGTATTAAATCGACCCCGATCTGGGTTGTGAAACGCGACGGGCTCATTATCGATTCAGCCCGGTCAGAGTCAATAACGGTTTCGCGACCAAAAAGCGAAAGCTTTGGTCTAAGGCTTGACCTGGCTCGATCAACACCGTGACCGCTCGCTTCGATTTCCTGGTATTTTGCAGCAAGCTGCAAATTTCTCACCACTGCGGTTTCGATTACCTGAGTTAAATTCAGCTCTCTTTCAAGATTTTCGGGTTCTGCTGAAATCAAAACTGCATCAGTCATCTGGCTCCAGGTTGGGTATACTTCGATCTGCTTCGCTGTCTTCATATTGATATGCAATCTTTCGCCCGCAGAAAAAGCGTTGGAAAAACTGATCGGATCTTCATCGAGAAAGGTCAAGCGCTGCAAATTCAGCGCAATTCTGCGAGCAAGCTTCTTATTGTCGACATCTAAAGCCAGACTTGACATTAGCCCTTTTTCAACGGGCTTTTTGCCAACCATGTTCATCGATGGCGTTTTTGCAGCATTGATAATATTGATTATTCTTTTAAACTGAGTTTCATCAAGATCAGGCATCGGAGCAACATATACCGCGTCGACTTCATGCAAAGCTCTTTCGTGCTGCTGCAAAAGTCTATCTGCAGTTAACAGTCTGAATTCAACCTGATTTTCTTCGGCCCATCTTTTCAGAAAAACTTGAATTTCAGGAATGGATTCAGCGAGATAAGAGCTGACAACCAGGCCAAGTCGGTCGAACCGACGAATCTGCTGAAATTTTTCGAGATGACCCGAAAAGTTCAAAGCCAGATCTATGTAATTAAGATTTCTTCGACCTTTATCTTCTGCCGTTACAGCAACTTTCTGGGCCCTGGCATTAAAAATCTGCGAAGCAAAAGAAGGCTTGGGCAAACTTTTTCTCTGGCAAAGCAAATGAGAAGCAACCGGGCCAACACAAAGAAGTGCATCGGCCTGAGGATTTTTCAAAGCCTGGGTAATGTATTCATCGATCTGATTCTTTTTCCAGTTACCGACAAACTGTAATTCGGGGGTAAATTCAATTTTATCGAAATCCCCGACCAGGTTTTCAAGCTCTTCATTTATATCAGATACAAGACTTTGTCCGGCAATATCCGGGCCATCAAAAACCAGAGCTATATTAAGAGTTTTGGCCTCAGCAGATATCGAAAACATGCTGATCAGAACAATCGCCAGAAACGATCTGAAAAATCTATTATGTGTAATCATGTTACCTCCAGAACTGTATAGCGCAATTTATCGGCAAAAATATTACTTTATATTACCAAGAGATGATTTTTAAAACAATAAAAAACTGCAAGATCCTTGAAGAATCTTACAGTTTTATCAGTTCCGGTTCAACAAAACTCAAGAACTATTCAAAACAGAATTTTAGCCGCTGATAGTCTTGGGTTTCGGTATTTCCCCCGCCTTCTGCAAAGCTATTCTGGTGAAAATAGGTCCTATTATTTCGAAAAAGATACAGGTTGCAGTTACCGATGTAATTATTGCAGTTCCCATCTCTATAGCCCTGGGGACATTAAGAGTAGCAAAGTCATTCTTTACAATAAGCGAAAGACCTATGGCAACACCAGCCTGAGACAGAATTCCCAGACCGATATATTTTTTCACCTTCGGGTCGACACCGCCGACAACGCCACCGAGATAAGCGCCGCCAATCAAGCCGAGAATTCTTCCGACTATGTACACAAGTCCAATTTTACCAAGATCAGGAATCTTTGCCAGCTCAAGATTTGCGCCGGCCAGACTGAAGAACCATATGAAAAGAAGCGGCATCAGATAAGAAAGCGACATCATCACCTGATGAACTTTACGCGGATGAATCGCGTTCGCAAACATGAAGCCGACTACCATATTGGTAAGAAAAAGAGAAAGATGGTGCTGAACTGAAACACCAGTGGCGATAAAAACGGTGCCGAAGATTAGAACCAGCATTTCAGACTGGTTTTTGACGCTTCTTATCAGAAGCAGAAAAACAAGACCAAGAATCGCGCCAAAAACTGAGCTTAAAGCAATTTCACGAAGTGGTGGAAGCATAAGTTCCCACATACCCGGGCTTACCGCTCCGGGTATTTCGGCCAATAGAAGATTTTTTGCCAAAGCAAAGGCAAATCCGAAAATGATAATAGCCAGACCATCATCAAAACCGACAACCGCATATAAGGCTTTGGTCAATTTTCCGCGGGCGCGGGTTTCCTGTATGACGGCTACGGTTCCGGCAGGCGCACTTGCCGGTGCCATGGCTCCGAAAATAAGAGAAAGGGGTAAATCTTTGGTGAAAAAGTATACCAGCCCGGTAACGAGAAAAAAGGCTCCGAATGATTCGGCGAGAATTATCGAAATAATGCCTTTGCCCAGCTTGGACAGGGCTTTCAGGTTGAGCTCGGCACCAATACCGAAAGCAACCATTCCCAGCACTATGTTATTGAGAAATTCAAGATCTGAAAGGGCTCTTCCATCAAGAAGACCAAGCACCGATGTGCCGAGAAAAACACCCAGAATCATGTAACCGATAATGGAAGGTAATTTTACAAGCTTGGTAAGCTTGCCAAGGTAATGTCCCAGAAGGGTTGCGCCGCCTAAAATAGTCAGCTCTGAAAAAGTTGATTGCATTGCTGTGACTCCGAATACTGTTATTAAAGCTGCAAAGAGCCAGCCATATAGAGAAGAGGTTGCACTGTTATCATGACCCGATCACAATCTTTAAGACCATCGACGAGACGATCGATCTTTCTGATAATCTGGCCGGTACTGCTTTTTTCTACGTTGGCAACGATCATTTTGCAGAATTTGTGATCTTTATCGGTCCAGACATTGGCAAAAAACGGGAGTTTAGCGAGATAACTTCCCTCATACTGAGCTTCGAGAACGACAACCTGACTGTCTTCGAAACCTGATAAAATCTGGAGAATTTCATTGAACCAGTCTTCATCCTGAACGAAGATATTGACTATTTCATGCCCACCGTGGGCACAATGTGAAGGCAGATCATTTCTGCCACTATCTTCAAAATATTGAATCAGGGCTTCAGCTGAATCCACTGAAAGCAGCTTTTGAATGACTTCGGTTTCATTAAGCTTTTGAGCGATTAGCGCCAGAAGACGAATGTGTTCGTTGACTTCGTCAACCGGCCCGATCAAAAAGACAATCAGTTTGATATCTTTATGGTCGACCGCGTCAAAATCAACGCCATCAGGCACAGTAATGATTCCGGCGATAAAATCTTTCAAACCTTCAACTTTACAGTGAGGAATGGCAATGTTATCACCAAAGCCCGTAGAACAAAGATTTTCGCGATCGCGCAAAGCGTCAAAAATCTGTTCTTCAGTTACAGAGTCAGCATCAGGGCTTGTTTTAGCCAGTCTGGCGATTTCTCGCAGTGCCTGATCTCTATCAGAAAATTCCAACCCAACCCGAATGTATTCTCGGCTGAATATTCTAGCAAAATTCATGGTTCAGCTCCAATTGCGGCATATAATTTGAATGAGCAAATAATTATAACCCTATGTACCCCGAAATCGAAATTTCCTGTGACATCGATTATTTACCTGAGACTTACAAAATTTTCTTCAGCGCCGGTTTTTAATTCAAACTATAGAATTTCAAGGATTTATTAACAATTAACCCGAATTGCTGTTTGCAGTCGGGCAAAAATTTGAACAGCCTTGACCTTTTTTCTGAAGTAAAGTAGTAGATAATGCATACATTTATCGAGGTGAACTGATGAACGACAGATATTTTGCAAGAATTTCAGAAGAGTTGAAAATTCATCATCTTCAGGTAATGGCAACGGCGCAGCTTCTTGAAGAAGGCGCAACCGTTCCGTTCATTGCAAGATACCGAAAAGAAAGAACCGGTTCTCTCGATGAAGTGGCAATTCAGACAATAAGAGACCGACTCGAGCAATTTGCCGAATTTGACAAGCGGCGCGAAGCCATAGTCAAATCACTTACCGAGCGAGAGCTTTTAACTGACGAGCTTTCGCAAAAGCTTGGCAAGGCAGAAACCCTTAATCAGCTCGAGGATATCTATCTTCCTTACAAACCCAAAAAGCGAACCAAAGCGACTATCGCCAGAGAGAAGGGTCTTGAACCACTTGCCAAAGAAATTTTCGCGCAAAAAGTTGACCTTGACCCGCGCGAAGCGGCAAAGAGTTTTATAAGCGAAGATAAAGGCGTTAAAGACGAAGAAGAGGCATTACAGGGAGCCAGAGACATAATCGCAGAATGGATAAGCGAGAATGCCGAGGTCAGAGACAACCTGCGCATGATTTATGCACAGGAAGCTGTTATAAACTCAAAAGTGGCCAAAGACAAAGAAGAAGAAGGCAGCAAATTCAGAGACTACTTTGACTGGCAGGAACCGATCAAATCGATGGCAGGGCATAGACTTCTGGCCATTTTGCGTGGTGAAAAAGAAGGCTTTCTCAAGGTTTCCATTTCTCCTGATTCAGAAAAGGCGATCAGAGCCATTTCTAAAATCTTTCGTCAGGAATTCTGCCCGAGCTGGGAGCAGGTAAAAGAAGCTCTCGAAGATTCATACAAAAGATTGCTTGAACCCTCGATCGAAAACGAAACCAGAAAACAATTGCGCGAAAAGGCCGAAGAAGAAGCTATTCAGGTTTTTTCTGACAATTTGCGGGAATTGCTGATGGCACCTGCGCTGGGGCAGAAATCTGTGATGGCAGCAGACCCGGGCTTTAGAACAGGCTGTAAAATAGTCTGCCTCGATCAGCAGGGAAAATTGCTCGAAAATACGGTAATTTTCGTTACCCAGTCAGAGCAAGCACGCGAAGCTTCAGCAACTTTGGTTAAACAATTAATTGCAAAGCACAAGATTCAGGCCATAGCAATTGGCAACGGCACAGCCAGCCGAGAAACAGAGGCTTTCTTTCGCAGTCTGAATCTCGGTTCAGAGATAATAATTATCATGGTCAATGAAAGCGGAGCCTCGATTTATTCTGCTTCAGAAGCAGCCAGAGAAGAATTTCCCGATCAGGACGTAACAGTTCGCGGCGCAGTATCGATTGGGCGAAGGCTTATGGACCCCCTGGCAGAACTGGTAAAGATCGATCCGAAATCTATCGGGGTAGGTCAATATCAGCACGATGTAGATCAAAGCAAACTTAAAAAGGGCCTTGATGACATGGTTGTAAGCTGTGTTAACAAGGTCGGAGTTGAAGTAAACACCGCAAGCCGACAGCTTCTAAGCTATGTTTCAGGTCTGGGGCCGCAACTTGCGAAAAATATCGTTTTGTATCGTGAAGAAAATGGTCCATTCAAAAGCAGGGCAGCGCTGAAGAAAGTTCCCAGACTGGGGCCAAAGGCCTTTGAACAATCTGCCGGCTTTCTTCGAATCAGAGGCAGCAAAAACCCGCTCGACTCGAGCGCGGTGCATCCTGAAAGCTATGAAATAGTAAACCAGATGGCAAAAGATCTCGACTGCACCATAAAAGATCTATTGGCCAGACCAGAGTTGCGCAAAAGCATCAAAATTGACAATTACGTCAGCGAAAATGTCGGCTTACCAACTCTGAAAGATATCGTTCAGGAGCTTGCCCGCCCCGGCCGGGACCCCAGAGAACAATTCGAAGTATTTTCTTTCGCCGAAGGTGTAAATGAAATGAAAGACCTCAGACCCGGAATGACGGTTCCCGGAATCGTGACCAACGTTACCAAGTTCGGTGCTTTTGTTGATGTCGGTGTTCATCAGGATGGGCTGGTACATATCAGCCAGATCGCAGACCGTTTTGTTAAAGATCCGGCCGAGGTGGTAAAAGTTCAGCAAAAAGTTATGGTCAGGGTTCTTGAGGTAGACATAGCGCGAAAACGCATTTCATTAAGCATGAAAAGTGAACGAAAGCAGGCCGAGCGCTGGTAAATGACAGCTTAAGAAGGCGAAGCGACCGGAGATTCTTCGCCGTTCTTTGCGGTTTCGGCAACCAATTCGTGTGGTCTGAAAAAAGCCGCAATGGCCGCGCAAAAATGACCACCAATCAAAATTATGCTGGCTGAAATATAGATCCAGAGCATAAATGCCACCACGGCACCCAATGAGCCATAAACGACCTGATAACTGCTGGTACCTAACGAAAGATACCAGACAAACAACTTTTTGGTAAATTCAAGAGCCACCGCAGCGAACAAAGCCCCTACAACCGACTCGCGCCAACGCACCTTAACATTTGGAACATACCGGTACATGACAACAAAGAGAGCGAAGGCGGTTAAAAGAGGCAGATAATCGATAAGAATCTGGTGCGCACCCGACATTTTATCAAGATAAGTGCCGATCAGATTTGGAAAAAACCTTGGCAGAATGTCGAGCAAAGTATTTGCAATCAGAGTTACAATAAGAAATATGATTACGATTCCGATCATCATAAGACCGATCAGTCTTTCTATCAGAAAATGACGACTGGTGGCATTGGTCCAGGCAAGGTTGATGTTTTGCGAAAACCCCGCAAAAACAAGAGTCGCAGACCAAAGCAAGACAACCGTACCCATAATTCCGACGGCACCGCTTGAGTGAATAAGATGACGAATATTGGCTTTCACCAATTCTTCTGAGCCGGGCAGATAGTTTTCGGCAAAGTTAAGTATCTGGGTCTGCACCTCGACGCTTTTTAGAAATGATGCATTAAAAGCGACAATAAAAAGGATCAGAGGGAAAAAAGAAAAAATAGCATAGTAAGCTATGGCCGCAGCGGCCTCGAGAACCCTGGTTTCAAAAATCCGATTGTAAATATGAACAAAAAATTCCCATACAGACTTGATAAATGACATAAATTGCGCCTGCGAATAATTTTGTTTATTCATACCACAATTAATCGACAGGCGCAATTTAAGGGTAAAACTCTACAGCCTTCGTGCCCAAAAGTTCAGGCAAAAATTTAACCAATGTTATCTGGATCAGGGCCTACGAAATCACTGAAATATCGCCAGATTTCATCGGCGCTACCAGCCAGTTCAGCACCCTTTACAAGCCTTTCAAGGTTGCCGGTGATTTCGGCTTCAGATTCTCCGGTAGAATTTATGCTGCGAGTAAGGGTAAAAAACTTCTGCAGATTCTCGGCCTGAGTAACGCCTGAACCTGAATAATCAGCCTTTTCAACAGCTTCTACCCCGCGATTGAAAAGAGCAAGCCCTTCAATACCCGCCTTTTCAACGGTTGAAGTAAAAGTCGCATTGAAACTTTGCGTCAGTGCATCATTGTTACCGCCTGAAATTCTTGCCAACGAAGAAAAGGTGTCGCTGAGCATCTGTGAATCAGTTCTTGCCACAAAATCAGCGCTGTTCGAAAATCTTACCAACTGCAAAGGGTCTGATGCTGCACTGGCACTTCTTACCGCGGTCTGAAAACCTTCGTAAGCCTGCATATCTCCAGATGCCCTGATGGTTTGACTGACATTGTTCAGTTTTGCACCGTTTGCAGAAATTGTAGCAATACCTGATTTGGCGGCAAAAGCAGACGAGATCAGCTGTGCTGAAGTTTTGAGCTGGTTGGGCTGAACATTTGTAGAAGAAAGGTTCTGAAAAAGAACCTGCTGCAGATAAGGATTATTGTTAACCGGTCCGGTTGCCATATTACGCCTCCCTGCGTGTACACTTTTAGCTCCCTCTACTTAAAGAATAATCGGTTCTGTCATTCTTGTCCAGTATCAGCCCGACCCAGGAAGACAAGATTGCAGTTTACGACAAAATCATTGGGCAGGTAAGCGGCGGCGCAATTACCTGCTCAATGATTTTGAAATGCCATGTTTAAAGCAATTTGCGTAGGGGGTTATCAGAGGCCCTGAGCGTCGACTCCGGCCATGATGAATTGATCGAGTTCTTCTTTTAAAAGCCCGTAAAATTGCATGGGCTTGAAGCTTGCGGTCAACTCATCCATGATTTCTTCAGTTTCTGATAATTCTTCATCGGCTTCGTCAGTTTCAGTCTCTTCCTGGGGCGGATTCTTCAGGGCCGGATTTTTTGAATCGATTATTTCGGCGAATTTTTTGAAATATTCGTCATAGCCGGTATATTGTATCTGTTCGATTTTATCGTTCAAAAAACCGTTCGCACAGATTACCGACATGAGGGTTAAATCTTCGGCATCGATAAATTCGTTATGATGCTTTTCAATAACCGAAACGACATAATCGGGCATACCCATTTCTTTTGCATAGAGAACGCCAAGATATGTATGGTCGACTCCGAAGACTCTCAGTTCAGCTTCGGCGGTGGTAAGCTTCTCTTTCCGCGACATGCTGATGACTTTTCTATATTCCTGCTCATCGTAGAATGAAAAGGCAAGCGAACCAAGATCGTGCAACAAGCCGGCAACTCTTATTTTACCGATAGTTGGCACGTCGAGCCCGATGGTTTTTCCAATAAATGCGGACAGGTGAGAACAGCGACGCATATGAGCCAATCGGTCACGCTGATTTGAAAAGAATTCGGCAAAATTACTGAACATTTCGTGAATAAGAAGCTGCCTTATGCCTTCTAACCCAAGATAAGTAACTGCAGATTTCAAGGTTTCAACCGGAATACGTCTTCTAAAATAAGCAGTATTAGCAGTTTTAAGCATGCGCATAACCAGGTTTGGGTCTTTTGAAGTAACTTCTTCAATTTCTTCAAACTTAACATCCGGATTTCGCATCATCTGTAACAAATTGTATGCCGCTGAGCGCATTGGGCCAATGGTTCCAATTTGTTTCAGGATTTTTTCAGCTATTTTTTCACCGCGAATTCTCTGGATTGCACTGATAGTGTCTTTAAAAAGCGGTATTCCGTGTAAATCGAATAAAACCTGTTCAGCAGAAGCAGCAACTATTTTAAGACCGCCAAACTCGCCAACCTTGAGAAGAATGGGCAACACATCAGGATTAAGAGAAGCCGATTCATCGAGCCTAAAAATGATCTGCTCGAATTTTTTCTTCAAAAGCTGTAAAGTGGCGATTGATTTATGATCAGGCTTTATATCGAGGTCGGTTACAATTAACTCGATGATTTTGTGCCCGTGATCTCTTAGCTGAAAAGGGTGCTTTTCTGACATTTAGCTGCCTGCTCCGAAATTGTAAATAAAAAGAGTTTCAATCAAAAACATATTAACACACAAAGTTTTAGAATTTAAACCTTTGCTCAGGCCAGCAAAGAAAAACCGTTCTCAGGCTCGGGAAAATCTTTTTTGATAAGCTCAGGAACACAATCATAAAGATTTTTCTGCATAAGAAAATTCAAGTCTTCTTCAAGCCCGATGCTCATTACAGCTTTACCTGCACCAGACATTTCCAGCAATTTTTTGGTGTCACGATAGTAACCAAAAATACCCAGGGCGGCCTGACCACCGTCTCCCAACTCAAAACTGGTATCTGCAGTTAAAGAAGCCATGATCTGCGACAACAGATAACCGGCACAATAAGCATCGTCGATGGCAAATTTTTCTTCACGACCGGCACAGACAATTAAAATATCGTAACCGGCAGTTTTTGCAGTCTCGAGAGCCTTTTTCACCACCGCAGCGGCATTGAGAAAACATCCGAGATAGACGTGCGGCGCCATCACCAGGTCTGCCACGGCCCTGGTTCCATTGCTCGAAGTAAAAATTATTACCCGGCCATCCAGTTCGGCCTTTGAATAGGTAAGCGGACTGTTACCAAAATCGAAGCCTTCAGGCGGAAGCCCTTTTCTTTCACCGCACAACAATGGGTGAACCGTCTGCTGCGAAGCAAATTTGGCCGCTTTTTGAATGGTTGTGGTCAGAATGACTTTACCGGGTTTTCTCGACATGATTACGGTCAGACTTGAAGTAGCTCTGACTACATCAACAACGATACAGACTTTGCTGGCAAGAGCCTGAACTTCAGCCGGGGTAAATGCGACATCAATATTCATGCAATTTTCCTGACTCAGTTTGAATTTTTCCAGCGAAGCATCAAAGATTCATACATTTTCATGGTTTCGCGGGTTTCGCTTCGACAGCGTGCTATCTGCTCGATCAGCTGATTGCCATCTTTTGAATCAGTTCTACGCAGAAACGATTCAAGCAATGCATCTCTGCGTTCGTTGCTCTGACAAAGCCTGTCGAGCTTTTCAAGAACCAGCATGAGTGATCGATTAATTTCGTAGGCATCAGGTGAAAACTTCTGCCCTGAATTGTCTTCATGTTTTTCAGAAGCGATGCTATCGGGCTCGCCAAGCATCTTTCTCGCTGCTCTAATACTTAACTTTTCATCTTTCAGCAATCTGATAACAGACTTAAGAGCCTCAAGATGGCGGGCACGATAAATTCTGTGACCGCCCTTCGATCTTTCAACATCGAGCAGAACCGGAAACTGTTTTTCGTAATATCTGATGGTGTGCGAAGCAAGGCCAGTTAAGCGGCTAATTTCGGCAATGGTGAAATAGTCGGTCATGGTTAAAGCTTATGCTCCCTTAAGAAACTTGCGAACTTCTGGGGCCATTGTTCAGGTTGTGAAACAAGGGCAACGAAGAAAAGAAATACCAGAACGAGCGCAAGCAGAAACATGCATTAACCTCCATTTTTATCAGTCATTTTCGACAACGCTATTATCGGAAAGGGTCTAAATTATTGTTAGAATAAAGTTAAGCTTTTCAGGGCATATTTTTTTCGCCTGATTCAGAGCCATTTTTCAGCAATGCCCCGGCCAGATTATCGCCAACCCGCATCAAATCTACGAAAAATTCTTTCAACCCCACACGGGTAACTGTTTTAATTTCGGAAACATTCAACGAAGCCAGTTCGGTTTCAGGCAAAATTTCTGCCTTATCGTTTGTCTTTTCTAAATCGCTTGAATTTGCAGATTCTTGAGCAATCTGAACTTTTTGCACGCTTGCTGTATTTGCAGCCAGCTGCAATTCTTTTCGTTTTTGAATTTCTGCCGGTGATTGCCCTGGGGGATAAGATGGCTGCACAGCATTATGACTGGCAATGATACTGGCTTGCGGTAGTTTCTGACCTTCGAGAAAATCGAGCAGCATCTTTTTCACCCGGATTTCAGGCGGCCTTTCAGGCCCCATACTTAAAGGGGTAGGTTGATTGTAAACTCTTTCAAGCTGGTTTCTCAGCCGCTGTTCAAGCTCATAAAAACGTTTTTTGGTATGGTCGTCTGGAGATAAAGCCAATTCTTCCGGGCTTCCGCCCCAACGATATTCAATCGAATGGTAGGGATCGAAAGACAGTAAAAAAAGGCGCTCGGCGACCGCATCAAAATTCAATAATCTGACATTGCCGGCTGAATCGGTATAGGTAATGCTAAATCGTTGGCTTAAAGATTCATAGGCTTCAAGCATTGCCGAAGCCAGCTTAAAAGCCTCAGCAGGGTTGCTTCGGTAGCTTTCAAGAATCATCTGACAGCTGCGATCATAAAAATCTTTGAAAGCCACTTTCAACCTTGCATCACGAGATGGGGTTGAAAATTCTTCCCATATGCCATCTGTACCATAGATATTCCAGGGGAGAGAACCCGGATGCGGTCGCTTGTTAATGCCTTTTTCAATACAAAGATTCACCGCAACCGATCGATAACAGATATCTTCATAAAGATCACTCATCATAAAACGAAAATCGCTTAGCGGATCAAGGCGGCTTTTATCGTTTGCCAGCCTCATTCTAATGTATTCGTAGTATGAAACCCCGGTTCTGCCTCTGTATGAGTATTTTTTCTGATACTGGTCAGTGGCCGAGAAATCTACAATGTTGTGATTACTGGTTCTTCTGACTTTGCCGTCAGACGTGTATCTAAGCGGGCGCCAGCGCTTGAACCCCCCGCCGTTTTTACTGCTGCCGCGGGTGAATTTCGCGCCAAACCAGGGTTTTGAAATGGTTCTGTCGGGGTGCGCATCGATGACTCTTATCCTTCCGTCGGGGGTAACCTTTGCAACTACGGCAACATGACCATCCGGATCATAATATATGGTGCCGGGCTTTATAGATTCAGGCTGAATTTTAACCGGATAGTGGTCTGAATTCTCAACTTCCGGCGACATGCGATAATAGCCGGAATTGATAAGAGTTACCTTGCTGAAAAGTTGTTGGGGCGACGAAAAATAATCCTGGTCTTTAAAGTCGGTGGGGCGGTTTCCGCGACCATAGCGCTGATCGCCACCCTTGCTCGAAATCGCGCTGACATAACTAAAGGGCAGTCTAAGCTTGTAAGCGACATATGCCCTTAGCAGGTATGGTAAGTCAGCGCAGTCCGGGTAAAGATTGAATTTTTTATCTTCTTCGCCATAAAGCGGGTTCGCTTTGGCATCGCGTATAAATCGATTCAGATTCGAATGCTTTGAAGAACCGAGTTTTTCAACAAAATCAGCATAGGTCTTCTCATCTTCATCTGTCCAGAAGCTGCGACTGAGCTTCCAGGCCGCTGCATGCGCAGAAATTGCGAAAAGGAAAAAGAACAGAACCAGCAGGATGATTCTGCATAAACGGCTGGAATGAAAGTTGTTTGAGTTTTTGTACCCCAGCTTCATAAAAGACTGAATCGGCCAGAGTTACATTTTTTTTTACTATCAGATCAATAAGCATGAAAAATTGTCGGTTTCTTCCGATTATAGAAATGCCATGTTTCTAATTAAATTTCACAAAGAATTGCTGATCTCAATATTTTTAATCCTTGCAATGAGCTTGTTGCCGGGATTCCAAAGCGTTTCGGAACCGAACCGGTTTCCTGCACCCATTGAAAACCCTGTGGTCATGCTTTATCACAATTTCGCAATATCCGGTGTATATGATGATTTCATGACCTCTCAATCGGCGATAAACGAGATAACCGATGAAATCAAAAAATATCTCGCAGGTAAAAATTCAGCATCAGCCTCTGAGAAAATTAATCTGAGAAATCTGGTAAAAAATCAGATCGTTGACGGTGATTTCAAACCCGAAGAGTTGTTCTTTTACTTTGAAAACCCCGACAACTTCGCGCTTATCTTACTTGGCAACTTTTCTATCGAGCAGATTTATAAAAACCTTGATTCAAACAATGCAAAAAAAACAGACGACAAACTGGTGCTGAATTTAGAGCTGTTTGAAAGCCTGATTCAGATTATGATCAGCCCAAAAAGAATTGTGCTTTGCCCGGCAAGCAACTCAGAGATAATTCTGGCAAGAATAGAAGAAGAAAAAACCTGTCTTGCAGATAAATTCAATGCTTTTACAAGAATGTTAAAGGTAAAACCGGCATTGGCAGGCGAAGCCACCATTGATGGTTTAACCCGGACTCTGGCCTCGACTTCAATCAGAATCCCCGAAGAATTTGATTTTCTCAGACATGTCAGATTGCTTGCAGATGAACAAATGACCAAAATTCAGCTTTTCATTCCTGACGATGAGAAAAGAACCGACTTCTCTGAAAGCCTTACCGACAGCCTGAAAGCATTGAATGCATTTTTTGACAATGCAACAAGCTTTTCTTCGCAGCTTAAGGGCCGCAGCATTTATCTTGAAACCGACTCTGAACTCGAACTAGAACGCAAATTCAGTCGCAAATTCGCCGCATTCATTCTGCAATTTCTTGAAAAAACCTATCACAACCAGCAGCTTGCCGGAAATCGTGAAACAGACGGAGTTAATACAAATGATTAAAACTCAGGCAGCCTTCTCTATGCCGGTAAAACCTGTAAGAAACTCGGCAAAGGCCTTGATCGTTCATGAGAGTAAACTGCTGGTAACCAGAAACCGCGATCTTTTCGGAGAATTTTACCTTTTACCGGGCGGCGGCCAGAATCACGGCGAAACCCTGGAAAAGGCACTGATGCGAGAATGCCTTGAAGAGCTTGGCGCACAGATAAAAGTTCTCGACCTGGTTCTTATTCGCGAGTATCTCTCAGCAAACCACGAATTTGCCGAGATTGATCGAAATATTCATCAAATTGAATTCATGTTCGCCTGCGAACTTCTTGAACAGGTGAACACAAGAGCCACCACCGAGCCAGACGCAATGCAGACTGGCGTAGAATGGCTTCCCATTGCAAAACTTGAAGATTACAGATTATACCCAAAAACCCTGATCGAGCTGATAAAGAATCATTCTGATCTAAGTTTTCCAAGAATTTATCTCGGCGATACCAACTGATTTTCTATTCGAAACGGAATGCTTCGATGGGGTCGAGCTGAGAAGCTTTCCAGGCGGGGTAAAGGCCAAAGAATACGCCAACCGCGCCGGAAAACAGAATTGAAATGATAATGGCCGGCAAAGATACCATGGGCGGGAAACTGACAAAATAGCTGATAATTTTCGAAAGACCTATGCCGCCAAGAATACCCACCCCACCGCCAATACATGACAAAGTAACCGACTCGATCAGGAACTGATAAAGAATATCTCTGGTTTTAGCACCGATCGCCATGCGAATACCAATCTCGCGAGTGCGTTCAGTTACCGAAACCAGCATGATATTCATGATACCGATGCCTCCGACAAGCAATGAAACCGACGCGATGCTTCCGAGAAGCATTGCAATGATTGCCAGGGTTGAACCGGCCATTTCAGCGATGTCTTCCTGGGTTCTTACGTGAAAATCTTCATCACCCTCTTCTGTTCGGTGCCGCCGCCGCAACAGCTCGGTAATTTCTTCCTGTGCCGATTCGACCAATTCCGGGGTCTGTGCAGAAACATTGAGCATGTTCGCATGTGAAATGCCAAGAATTCGCCGCTGAATTGTGTCGAACGGAGCCAGAATCAGGTCATCCTGATC
>JASURT010000238.1 GCA_030446435.1 Candidatus Ozemibacter sp. | reverse complement strand
AAAAAAGTTACGCTGAGACAAACTGGCTGAAATACTTTCGCAAAGATACCCTGCTCAACACCTATAAAAGAAGCTATGCCGTGTTCGACGACACTCTCTGGGTCGGAACTTACGGTGACGGGCTAATGATTCATGACGGCAAAAATACCGTAAATTATACGAACAAGAATACGCGCAGCAGCCCACCAAGAAATGACGGACTGGTTTCAGACTACATTACCTGTGTCTGCATCGACGAAAAAGCCGGAAGAGTCTGGCTCGGCACCAACGAAGGTCTTTCGAGCTGCAATCTTGAAGGCAAGGAATGGATGAGGTTTCAGACTCAGGACGGGCTACCGAACAATGTTATCAGAGACATCGCCATTGACCGGAACGGTCATCTCTGGGTGGGCACCCCATCGGGAATTGCTCAATTCGATGGTGAAGCCTGGAAAATTCACAACGATAAAAATGGACTGCAACAAAGCAGTGTTCATTCTTTGAAGGTCAAAGGAGACTCGATCTGGGTAGGAACCGTAGGCGGAACAGTCAGCCGCTATAAAGACGGAGAATGGAAAACTTTCTTAACCTTCTGAGATATACGCTTCAGATTATCGACCGAAGCCTTGCTTCGGTCGTTTTGTTTTAGTTCGGATTTGTGCTAATTTATCTGCATAAAATCAGGAGACCGATTATGCTTCAGCCAAACCATCGCGGCATTTACGAATATCTGTGGTCAGAGCACAAATACATAGCTTTGAGCATTTCGATCAGATCTTTTCAGACTACGGCCGGTAAACTCGGCAAAATACCTCAGTGTCTGACACTTCTCAGGCGTTTGCTAAGCCATGCCAAATCTGACAAGCCTGAAATAACCGGCGCGGTTTTAAACGCATATATGCATCTTAAACCCCATCTTTCAAGGGCACAGCGGGAAGAAATAATCGAAACCCTTCTCGCGAAAGAAGCAGTGGGAAGGCAGATGATCTATGATGGGGCAATAAAATATGATGAAGCCTCACTTTTTGGCTGCCGGCTATTTTTCCCGTTGCAGAAAGCTATCTACAAATTCTGGGATGCACAGGATCACCCCGGTCTTTGGCAGCTTTTCGGTCCTTTTCAGCTTCACCTGACACCGCCAATGGTTTTCAAGCGTCTGGTTACAGCCAACCTGGCTTCGGCAGATGAACTGAGAAACAGGCTAAAACAGTTGCAACAAGGGGTATCAATCGAAGCTTACCGCGAATGGCCAGAAACATTACGGGAGGGGCTTGAGAACAGCAATATGGTAGCCATGCCAGGGGTAAAAGCGGTTCTGCACCCAAGAGCGGGTTCGATGATCGATGCGAATGATAATTTTGAGTTTGAATTCAATCTTTATCATCTGGCAGCATTCGCGCTTGAAAAAATCTGGGATGACAGCGACCAGGAACAGATAGGCCAGATGCCGGAATTTGAAGAATTTGCCCGATATTTTAACGCTGAAAGACTTCGTGAATACAACTGGCGCGAAAATTTTTCGTGCGAAGAAGCCTTTGAATTTTTAACCAATGCCTATAACGAACAAAAGCAACGCGAACAGGGCAAAACGGTAGAAAACTCAGCCGCCGGCATAGGAATGGAGGCTGCTGACGAGAAGGTTTACCCCGAAAAGAGTGAACATGGTGACGATGAAGCCGAGGACTGATATACAAGCGGTCCAGGTTCCTTTCCAGCCGCGGGTAAGCCTTACGTGCAGGTATGCCGAATAGACGAGAAAGGTAATCAATGCCCAGGTTTCTTTTGGGTCCCAGCCCCAGTAGCGCCCCCATGCCTTGTTTGCCCAGATCATGCCAAAAATCAGGCCACCGACGGTAAACAACGGGTAACCAAGAGCAATAGCCCGATAAGTGAGATTATCGAGAGTCTGGGAAGAAGGCAACCATTTTTCTGTCTGACTGCCGATTGCACCGCGAAACAGATATGTAAGAACCGCAAGCACGAAAACAGAAAGACAAACCGGCAGAATTACCCACCAGAGAATGCTTTGAGCCCTGTCTTTGTACATCGGGTGTGAGCTTAAATGATAATAAAGCATAGTCATTCCCACCAGGAAAGAAATGGGTAAGCCGGCAACGACTACCAGAGCCAGTGTTTTTTCCTGGAGATTGGCTTCATTGCTTGATGCGGGAGCCAGAAGTTTGCGAAAACAATAAAAGTAACTCAGAATAAATGCCAGCGCGAAGCAAGCTTCACCGACGAATGCCAGAGAAACGTGAAGATGCAGCCAGTAAGACTGTAAGGCTGGAATCAGAGGTCGAATCTCTGAAGAGAATAGCGAAGCCACGCCTATCATCAAAACTGCGCCAACGGCCGAACCGGCTTCAAGCAAAGGCAAGGGCCGTTTATAGCTGAAGAAAAAGCCCGCCATCGCCAGAAAGGTAGAAAGGCAGACAAGCGATTCATACATGTTTGACAGCGGAGGGTGGCCGGCATTGTACCAGCGAAAACCCAGTCCGACAGTTGCGGCTGCGGTTCCAAGAAACAAAATGCTTCTGGCAATCTGATAAAGTCGGCTTTTGTCAAGGCTTACAGAAGCACTGTATAGAACAAAAGCGACAAGATAACATATCATTGAAATTGAAAAGACTAAGGTTTCATTCATTCTGTGAATTTTCCTGATCTGGTTTAGTTTCTGCTGGTTCTGACAGTTCTTTTTCAAGGGCCTCCAGGCCGGGCAAAAGCATTTCTGCCGGCCTGTTACCGGTCAAGACGATTCTGGCGCGGTCATCGTCGAAAACGACGATCCATTCTTCTCGATAAGCAACGTAAAAGCCCATTATCAAACCAAGTGTAAAGAGAAAGCATCCGGCCCAGACGAGAGGTTTGCCAGGGTCGTAGGCCATTTGCAGGCCACTTTCAAATTCAGGTTCAGCGCCGATGAAAGTAAAAAGAAACGGCAGGTTCGAGACATGAGACGCCGACATTATTCGATCGTCCGGAAAAGCCCAGGCTCGGCCGACAATGCCGCCTTTCTGGTCATAAGCCACAATTCTTGCCGCCGGATTTTTAAGCTCATGTGAAACACTGACGAATCGACCGTCAAGAATTCTAAAATCAGGCATGAAATCATGTAAAACCAGTTTCAAAGGGGTAAAGGAAAAGGATGCCGGGTTTTCAAGACTTAGTTCGATGGTTACCGGAAAAGTAGCTCCGGGGGTAACGAAGGTTTGCCAATCTGCTTTGTCTTTAATCAGGTCTACGCGAACTGAAATTCGACCGTAGGTTTTGTTCCAGTTGGCCTGATAGAAGGTATAATCTTTAAAGCTCAGGGGCTGATTCACCATGGTTACCCCAGAAGCCACCATTTCATCGTTCTGCAAAAAGGCAATGGCCGAGTTCCAGCTTTTGATGCTGGTGGGATTGCCACTTTCGTCGAAATGGTGGTCAACCCAGAGATCTTTGAATGCCACTTTGAATGCCGGGCTGGCCAATCCGTCCATATAAACTTTATGCAGTTTTTCGACTTCCACGCGATAATCTTCAAGCTGAGCGGCATTAGGCGAAAAGTGCCTGATATTTCTTGCCTTTCTGCTTAAAGAATCTGCGTCTCTGGCGGCTCTTACCGCATCTACAGATGGTATTGCAACCTTATCACCGACCCGGCCACGCACCGCCATTTCCACCCCATAGAAAACCCCGATCAAGCCACCGGCAAGAATTGCCAGAAACCCGATATGAATAAACATACCGCCAAGAAGAGAGGCTTTTCCTGAGGTTCTCAGACCGATTTTCAAACCGTTTTCACGTTCTTCGATTTGCGTGAAGACTTTATTTAAGCGTTCTGGTGAAGGCGCAGAAATGATTTTGCCAACTTCAAATGCCTTGATTTCTTTCTCTCCGGCATTTTTAAGGCGAGAAAAAAGTCGGCGCGAAGTGCTTTTCCAGCGAGTTAAAATACAAACCAGGGTAGAAATCGACAAAAACCATAGACAAAGCTGAAAAGCAAGGCCATGATACATGTCGTCGAAGCCCAGAGCCAGAATAAGATGGCCCGAACCCGGGAACCGTTCAAGGTATTCATGAGCCTCGAGTGACTGCGGAATGAAGGTTCCGAGCATTGAAAGCACAGTCAGAAGGCAAATCAGAACGACGGCGGTTTTTAGCGATACGAATAAACGAAGTATTGTTCTCATATTATGCAGAGTATATGAGATTTAGAGTTAGATGACAATAGCTCTTCTATCGTGATCGATAACAACCAGAGTTACGTCGTCAGCCCAGGGGATATCGCCGGTAAAGGCCGCCAGCTCTTCAAAAACTGCTGAAATAAATTCTTCGCGCGGCAATCTATGCCCTAATTTCTTTACAAGATTCTCGAGTCTTTCATAACCGAATGGCTGTGAATCTGCATTCAAAGCCTCAACTACGCCATCACTGAAAATCACGATTCGACAATACTGAGGCAGCTGAAATGACGCCGGTTCAAACTTCTTTTTCGCTGCGCCAAGCGGGTATCCGACCTGCCTTAAGACTTCGACCCGGGAATCTGAAAGTATGAAAGGAAAAGCCTGACCGGCATTACAATAATTCAATTCGCCATCGCCATTTATCAGCCCGGCAAAGCAGGTCATCATCTTCACTCTTTTCAAATGCTCGAGCAGCAATCTGTTCATTGATGTAAAAATCTGGTGCGGCTGAAGCAACCCTGAGTCAATCAAGGCACAGAAAGCCGCCTTGGCCATATTCACGACCAAAGCTGCTGAAATTGAGTGCCCTGAAACATCGCCCATAATGAATACAAGGCCCTCGTCTTTTGCAAAAGCGTCATAATAATCGCCGCCAATTTCTTCGGCAGATGAAGTTTTACCCAGAAAAGTCGTATTTTGCGTGGCAATTTCGTTACCGGGCAAAATGCAGGTCTGCACGAAATGGGCCACTTCCAGTTCCTTCATACCTTCAAGGGCCTGATTGAAAGTATTTCCAAGCTGTTCCCATTCATCGCCGGTTTTTAGTTTGATCTGGTATGAATGATCTTTTTTATTCAGGGCAGAAACCCCTTTCATCAGCTGCCCGGCAGGTCTGACAATACCGTTGAACAGTTTTGCAAAAACGAATATCAAAGAGATCAATAACAGCAAAAACCCGATGATCAAAGAGTTTCTTAATTTTGTCACCTCTGTTTCTACTGCTTTCAAGGGAAGCAGAGCTACCAGAATATAGTCTTCACAGTTTTTTGCCACGAACGAACAACGCAAATGCGGCTCACCATTTATTTTCACCTCATCGACGAGCAGATTTCTCGGTGGCTTTAAAAGCGACAACAGGCTTTCCATTCTTTTCCAGGCATCTGGCCAGGGGTAGCTTAACCGCAAAGGTAAACCTGAAATTGCCAGGTATTTTACATGCTCCGGCCACTTTTCTGAATGGGTGAAAAGCTCGTCGAAATATTGATGATATGAAAGCAGGGAAGCGCAGTAAAGAATCGCACAATAGAGGGCTTTTCCGTCTCTATCTCTGATTACGTCCACGTAATTTCGTGACTGATATTCTCCGAAGCCAAACTCGACATAATCGCCAAGGTTTTGCCCAATGACAGC
>JASURT010000237.1 GCA_030446435.1 Candidatus Ozemibacter sp. | reverse complement strand
CATGCCCGCATCGGGATAATTTCGATCAAAATAAAGTCTTGAAGCAAGTTTTCGACAATCCTGGCGTTCGGCAAAAACCTCTTTGATCGTGTAATAAAGTGGAAAATCGAACATGCTGTTAAAACCGCCGGTTTGCCAGGTTTTCAGCAAAGAATCAGGGTTTCCGTCAAGATATTCGCCGAGAAGCATAAAAGCAGAGCCACCGGCGCACTTCATTTCCTGATTGAATTCCTGCCAGAATTCTTCAGGCACATGTTTAACCGCATCGAGCCTGAAGCCATCAGGATTGAGCTTTCGCAGCCAATGTCTTCCGACAAGTTTGAAAAAGGTCTTTACCACCGGTTCTTTCGATGCAAAGTCATGCAGACCGAAAATATCATGGTTTACCAGCTGAAATTTGTCGTTCCAATCGGTGATATTGCCATTGTGATTGAACCAATCCGGATTCGCCTGAACAAATGGCGCGTCATAGCCCATATGATTTACGACCATATCCAGCAACAATCGCATTTTCGCTTTCTTAAGGCTTTTTTGCAACAATTCAAGATCCTGCTCGTCGGCGAACCTTGAATCAGGTTTCCAGAAGTCCCAGACCCAATAACCATGATACGATGAGTGTTTAAAAAAGCGGGGCTGACGGTTTTCAAAAATCGGGCTGACCCACAAACCGGTAATTCCAAGATTTTGCAGATAATCGAGACGATTGACCAGCCCCTTTATATCGCCGCCATGAAAAGCATAAGGGTCGCGCAGGTCGACATCATGGTCATTGCCCGGATCGCCGTTACTAAACCTGTCGAGCAGAACGAAATAAAGAATCTGATCTTTCCAGCTGTGCAAATCTGCTGCGGGCAATAAAGGGGCACAAAAAAACAACAAAATCAGAAAAGTAACTATGAACCGTCTCATCAGTATGCCTTTCAATAAAAATTATTATTTCGCCTGCCTGGCGTCTTATCTCTTTCAAAAAGAATATGCAATTCTAACCGGATTAAACTTTGAGCAGAGCCTTTGCCTAATAATAGCATAATGAGCGAGTGTTAAAGAAACTATTACAGCGATAAATTACTTTACTTGCAAACCCGGCACCGAAGTGATATTAGTATCACACCACAAAAGCGCCGATTTGTACACGCAAACGGTGACTTAAACAATTGAATCTGATTGCTTTACGAAAGGACGGACTTGATCCTCATGGGACAGGTACCATATGTCATCGTCGGTGACGGAAAAGTCGCCAGACATTTTCGTCGTTATTTTTCGCATTTAAAAATCGGCTTTTCAGACTGGCAGAATAAACCCACAGAAAAATGCCGGGCCGTGCTGGTTCTAATCAGCGACAGTGCCATCGAAAGTTTTATAGAAGCAAACCGCCACCTTTTTGCACCGAATCAATTATTTGTCCATTTTTCGGGCAGTCTTTACACTGAGCTGGCCGTAGGCCTGCACCCGCTAATGACTTTCAGCGCAAAGACCGATTCTTATTCATACCAGGTTTACGAACAAATCTTCTTTATTGGCGAGAAGGGCCGCGCTTCTTTCCCCGAGATATTTCCTGAACTGCCCAACCGATTCATCGAAATAGAACCTGCTCAAAAACCGCTTTACCACGCCCTTTGCGTCGTCAGCGGCAATTTCACCACTATTCTCTGGCAGGAAGTTATGCGCATGTTTCAAAAGTTACAGCTTCCGTCAGATGCTTTAGGCCCATATTTAGAGCAGATTTTTAAAAACCTGCTGACAAACCCTGATCAAGCCCTTACCGGCCCAATCGCACGCAAAGATTGCGATACCATTCGCAAAAATCTAAAAGCCCTCGAAGGCTCAGCGCTGCAAGACATCTATGCCGCCTTTGTAAAAATGAAAGGACTGTCGATATGATCACACTTCCACAGATTCAGGCCATGAAAGGTCAGCGCAAGATTTCGATGATTACCTGTTATGACAGCTGGTCTGCCAGAATCGTCAATAACGGCCCCATCGACATGATACTGGTTGGCGACAGCGCAGCCATGGTCATGCATGGGCACGACTCGACCATACCCGCTACCATAGATATGATGGTTTTACATACTTCAGCGGTGCGTCGTGGTGCCGGCGATAAATTTATTGTCAGCGACATGCCATTTTTAAGCTATCGAAAAGGCCTGACCCACGCTGTAGAAGCAGCCGGAAAGCTGATGCAGGCCGGTGCAAACGCGATCAAGCTTGAAGGAGTAGAGGGACATGAAGAGATCGTAAAGCATCTGGTTCAGTCCGGCATACCTGTCATGGGGCATCTTGGTCTGACGCCGCAATCGGTTCACCAGCTTGGTGGCAACAAAGTTCAGGGTCAGAACAACGGCCAGGCCCGACAAATCAGGTCTGACGCCCTGAAACTTCAGGAACTGGGCTGTTTTTCGCTCGTTCTCGAATGCGTTCCGGCTGAGCTGGGCAAAGCAATCAGCGCCGAACTGACCATTCCCACCATAGGAATTGGCGCCGGAGTCGATACAGACGGGCAAGTGCTGGTCATGCAAGATATGCTTGGAATGAGCAGCGAATTCAAACCCAGATTTTTACGTCAGTTTCTCGATGGCGAAAAAATATTAGGTGAGGCATTTGCACAATACGACAGCGAAGTTAAGGCCTGCACTTTCCCCGCCGAGAAAGAGAGTTACCGATGACCGAAGTAGTTAAAAGCGTTTCTGAATGGCGCAAAATTCGCAAAAACCTGTCTGAAAACGACATTGGCTTTGTTCCGACCATGGGCGCACTTCATCAGGGTCATATCAGTCTGCTTCAGCGTTGTAAAAATGACAACAGGGTTACGGTCGCAAGCGTTTTCGTTAACTCTACCCAATTCAATGATCCTGAAGATTTCAAGAAATACCCGCGTGATTTCGAGCGCGACCTGAAAATGCTTCGGCAAGCCGGGGTGGATTATGTTTTTCACCCGGATCACGAAGAAATTTATGCAGACGAGTATCGCTACATGGTTTCAGAAAAAGAGTTTTCGACAAAATTATGTGGCGCTTACCGGCCCGGCCATTTCGACGGGGTTTTAACCGTAGTCATGAAGCTTTTTAACATCATCAGGCCCGCCCGGGCCTATTTTGGCGAAAAAGACTATCAACAGCTGATTTTAATCAGAGATATGGTCAGCAACTTTTTCATGAATATCGACATAGTCGGTTCCTCCATAATTCGCGAGTCTGACGGTCTGGCAATGAGTTCAAGAAACCAGCTTCTATCTGCAGAAGAACGTAAAAAGGCCCCGGTTTTCTATAAAACCCTGAACTCAGGCAAAAGCGTATCTGAAATCATCAACGAATTAGAAAAGTCTGATTTTAAAGTCGACTACATCGAAGAGCATTTCGGCCGAATCTTCGGCGCTGTGTTTCTTGGAAAAACGAGGTTAATAGACAATGCCCCCCGAAACTAAAAAAAACGTACTTTTTCAACTGACCGGCTCAATTGCCTGCTACAAGGCATGTGGAATCATATCCAAACTAGTTCAGAACGGTTGCGATGTTCAAACTCTTGCCACCGATGCCGCAATGGAATTTGTCGGCAACGCCACCCTTGAAGGTCTGACGCGAAGACCCGTAATAACCTCGATGTTTGAAAGAAACAAGAATATGGCCCATATTTCTCTTGTCGACTGGGCCGACATCTTTGTTCTCTGCCCCGCGTCTGCAAACAGCATTAACGCCCTGGCATGCGGCCTGGCCGACACCCTTATCGGTGCGACTTTTCTGAGTAACAACTTCAGAAAGCCCTATCTTATTGCCCCGGCGATGAACAACAATATGTACGATCACCCGGCCACTCAGGAAGCGTTAAAAAAACTCGAAAACTGGGGGGCAATCATTCTACCGACCGGAGAGGGTCGATTAGCCTGTGGCACGACAGGTAAAGGCAGGCTGCTCGACCCCGAAATAATATTCAAAAAAATAATGGAAAGGTTAAAATGAAAGTTCTCATTACATCAGGTGGTACCGAAGAAAAAATCGACGGCGTAAGATCTTTGACAAACTTCAGCACAGGGCGAACCGGAGCTGTAATTGCCGATTATTTTGCTGACCGTGGTGCCGAAGTTACTCTTCTTCATGCCGAAAAAGCGGTTTTGCCGCTATCAAGACAGATTGCCCGAATCAAATTCCTGACCTTCAACGATCTCGACAAAGCTATTAAAGGGCTTCTTTCTCAGATCTCTTTCGATGCCGTGATTCATACTGCCGCGGTAAGTGATTTTTCGGTAGACTATCTGATTGTCAATGGCCAACGCTTTGAGCCAGGGGTTGGCAAAATCGATTCAGGCCGAACTGATGATTTCAGTATTCATCTCAGGCCAAATCATAAAATTGTCAGCAGACTGAGAGAATATTCAATTAACCAGAAGGTCATTATCGTCGGCTTCAAGCTTACCAACACTGCTGATGAAAAAGTTATCGAGAATGCCTGTCTGAAGCTCTGGCAGAATTCACCAATAGACTTTCTCGTTCATAACGATCTTTCGCAGATTACTGCCGAAGGCCATTATGCGAGAATTTTCTGCAAAGATGGCTCGTTCACCCAACTTCACGCCAAAGTCGAAATTGCTGAAAAACTTTATCAGCTGATCGGAGATGCAAATGATACTCTGTCTTGATGTCGGAAACACTCAGGTTTATGGTGGTGTTTACCATGAAGGAAAATTAAAGCTGCAATTCAGAAGACGCTCTATTACCGAGGCTTCATCAGACGAAACCGGAGTATTTTTTCGCACCGTCTTGCGCGAAAACGGCATAGACCCTGACTTAATCAAAAGAATCGCGATCTGTTCGGTTGTACCCGAAGCGGTGCATTCGCTTCGCAACGCCTGTATTCGCTATTTTAACATTACCCCTTTCCAGCTTGGACCCGGGGTAAAATGCGGCCTTAACATCAAATATCGCAATCCGGTCGAACTGGGCTCAGACCGCATTGCCAATGCCGTTGCCGCGGTTCAAAAATACCCGGGGCGCAATATAGTCATCATCGATATGGGTACTGCCACAACATTTTGCGTTGTATCTGCCGAACGTGAATTTCTTGGCGGCGCAATCGTGCCCGGTATGAGAATTTCGATGGAGGTTCTGGAAAGCAAAACTGCCAGGCTTTCAAGCGTAGAAATCATCAAGGCCAGCAATGCCTGCGGCCGTTCAACAGTTGAAGGAATTCAGTCAGGGCTCTATTTCGGTACCCTGGGCATGATTAAAGAAATTACCCGACGCCTTTCAGAAGAATGTTTTGGCGACGAAAAACCATTAATAATCGGAACCGGCGGCTTTGCCGGCATGTATGCCGAATCGGGCGTTTATGATGAACTGGTGCCTGATCTGGTTTTATCTGGAATTTACCATTCTCTGCTGATCAATTCTCAGCAGACAGGGAGCTGATATGAACTTGCATGCAATGAAATCAAAGATTCATCGCGCCACCGTAACCGGCGCTGATTTGAACTACGAAGGCTCGATCTCGATATGCCCGACTCTTCGTGAGGCTGCGAAAATGCACCTTTACGAGAAAGTCGAAATTTACAATGTAAACAATGGCGAGAGATTTTC
>JASURT010000236.1 GCA_030446435.1 Candidatus Ozemibacter sp. | reverse complement strand
TGCGGTTCAAATACAACAGGTTGTCGAGTTCGGCCATCAGCTTTTCTATCGAGCTGAAACTATTTCTTTCGCAGATCATTATCGCCTTAGCCATCGCCATGATCAGAGCGGCGGCTATGCCATGACCTGATACGTCGCCGATAAAAATGCCGAGATTGCGTTGGTCGGGGCTGAAGTAGTCGAAATAGTCGCCACCAATTCTTGAAAGAGTTTGTGAGTGTGACAAAAGCTGAATCTTCCCAAGTTTGAAAGCTGCAGCCGGAAGCAGATTTTCCTGAACTATTTTGGCGGTTTCAATATCTTTCAGTGTTTCGAGAGTATTGTTAAAAGTATTGGCCAGCTCACGAAACTCGTTACTGCTGTTAAGCTCGAGTCTATAAGTAAAATCACGTCGGTCAATCGCCTCGATGGCTTTACGAATGTCTTGCACAGGCCGTAAAAAATGATTCGACAGTAGTCTGAACATGGCAAATGTCAGCGAAAAAATGAGCAGAGCAAAAACTGCCATACGTTTTTTCAGCCCGTTCATGGTTCTTGAAATTTCTCGTAACGGTGTGAGATGTATAATCGAAATCTTGTTGAGATTAAGACCTTTCATGGCCACGGCCGTGTATTCTTCTGAGTTAAGATCGAGTTTGTCGCGACGAAGAATCTGATTCGTCTGCGCCTGTTGCCCGATTTCTCTGAGAATTTCCATATTTTTGTCTGATTCAGGATAAAGCTGATCTTCATCAGGGAAATAGGCGAGCATTTTTCTTTGCTTAAGTAAATTTTCTTTTTCGAGCGTCGTTAGATTCTGCTCGAAGAAAAATTTTTGCATTTTTCCTAAATCCCAGTAAAGCTGAATCATTGCCAGGGCTTTGCCCTTTTCAGGTTCGCCGAAAAATTCGAAGTATCGATATAGTTCGTGGGTCGCAAGGCCCATATATGAAATGACATTTTTCTTGGTCATTACATCTTCAGCGACGCTTAAGGCATAATCTTCAGGCAGCAGCATGGTTTCAGAAAATTTCGCGTTAACCAGTTTAAAAATTCCCAAAGCTACCTGGCCGGTAAGTGTGTAATCTGCAAAAATGGGCTGATCTACATCAGGCAGCAAATTTTGTCCTTTTGAATTGAATATCTGTATTGAATTTGGTTTGAAGCGCTTTATAATTTCCGCGCGAAACAAAGCTAAGGTTTCTTTTTTCAGAACCTGGTCTGCGAATTTTTTATCTGTGTTTTCGACCAGCTGGCTGATTTGTCTTGCGCTGTCGTCTAGGAAGACTTCAAAGTTCTTGTCAAGGTTGCGCAAAACATTGAAGCCTTGCGTCTGGGCCTGGTAAATCAGCTGTTCTCTTTTCTGTTTAAGATACTCGAGGCCAATACTGCCCATTATGAGCATGGGCATGCCGCCGGCATAAATGAAAAGAACCACAAGCTTGATTCGAATTGAAATAAAATCGCTTCGTCGGGTTTTATACCAGACCAGAAGCAGAAATGATGCAAGCATGAAAAGCTTTGCCATGCCGGCATAAAAAAATCGTCGAGCTTCATCGGCCGAAAAGAGAAGCTCTGAAGGACAATAGCAAACCGCTCTTTGTCTCTGATTAATCATGCTGCAGCCTATGACCAGATTATCAGCTTTGGCGATTTTGGCGGGGTTCAGGTTTTCGAAGCGGCTCAGGGCCAGAATAAGTCGGGGGGCAATTTTCTTGTCTACCGGCGGGTAAAAGTTTTTTGAGGCGGGATAGTTTGAAATCCCGGCGTTGAATGCCGGAAAATTCTCTTTGATTCTGGCTATGGCATAGCTGGTGCCGGCTTTACTATTGATAAAATCATCGCTGATAAAGCATAAAAAGCCGAAATTTTTACTGATTCTATACCAGATTCTGCTTCTGGGCCCCGGAGGCGCGGTTTGCAGCGGTTTGCCGAGTTGTCCGCTTAGCCACGGAAATTTCAGCTGTTCGGTAACCATCAATTTGCCGAGAAAATTGCGCAACATTTTCGCTTCTTTTTCGAGTTTCGAAACTGAAGTTGCTTTGCCAGTTCCTTCAACCCTTTCGTCAGACTGAAAAATCATGGTTGCATTTTTCAGGAACTGGTAGGTTCTTTTGAGAATGTAGGCATATGAAGTTTCATCTGAAAGATTTTTGACCACCTGACCATTGCGGTTCCAGTATACAAAGACGAAGCTGTTGGGAAACTTTCTTTGCAAGCTTCGCTTGGCTTTTTCAAAGGCTTTTTCAGGCTGTGAAGAGTTTTTGGTCAGATTGAAAAGCCTTAAAAGCAAAAAGTGACTGAAATATTCATTGTCACTGTATTTTTCGATGGTTTTCAATGCCTGGTCGACCTGCGCGAAAAGCTTGCGTTGCTGATTCGCTTCAGTGGTGATCAAAACCTGATTCAGACCAAAGTTGATGAGAATTGCCGGGAAAAGAATAAAACAGATAAAAATTCCGAGAATGAAAACTATCGGAAATCTCTGAAAAAAGCTTTTAGGCAAAACCTTACTCTGCATTTATACAAATTACCATGAATTCAGCAAATCAAAAAATATCGTAAATTTAATAAAAAAAAACAGCCGCCCGATAATTACGGACGGCTGTTCTTGAAAGTAACAGAATTATTGAGAAAGTTTGAAGCCAACCAGAGAAAGGGGCGGTACATCAATGACTATCGAATTGTCGCGATGTTGCCACTGGTGAGGCTCAGACCATCTGCCTCCGTAATTGCCGATGTTAGAGCCAAAATACATTTCTGAATCTGAATTGAGAATTTCCTTGTAGTAGCCTTCACGGGGAACGCCCAGTCTGTAGGCAAATCTTGGCACAGGTGTGAAATTGGCTACATAAATTGTCAGATCGTCCGGATGATCGCCGCGTCTGATCCAGCTGATTATGCTGCTGTCACTGTCTTCGAAGTTGATCCATTCAAAGCCTGAAGAATCGCAATCTTTAAGCGCCAGAGAAGGCTCATTGCGATAAAGATAGTTCAAATGTGAAACCAGTCTTTGCAAGCCGGCGTGAGAATCAAATTCCAGAAGGTGCCAGTCAAGACTCTGATTGCTGTTCCATTCATTCCACTGACCGAAATCGGTACCCTGAAACAGCAGCTTTTTGCCGGGCATTGTCCACATCATCGAGAACAGAAGTCGCAGGTTGGCAAACTTCTGCCAGAAATCGCCGGGCATTTTATTGATCAGGTTGCCTTTGCCGTGAACAACTTCGTCATGCGACATTACGTATACGAAGTTTTCATGGAAAGCATAAATCAAGGGAAAGGTAAGGTTGTTGTGGTGATACTTTCTGTAAATCGGGTCTTTCTGAAAGTAGCTAAGAGTATCATTCATCCAGCCCATGTTCCATTTGAAAGTAAAGCCCAGACCACCTTCGCTGCAAGGCTTTGAAACGCCGGCGAATGCGGTTGATTCTTCCGCGATGGTCATGATTCCCGGGTGTTTTTCTTCGCAGATGCTGTTGAGATATTTGAGAAATTCAATTGCTTCAAGGTTTTCTCGTCCGCCATGCTTGTTGGGAACCCATTCGCCATGCTTGCGCGAGTAATCGAGATAAAGCATTGAAGCCACCGCGTCAACGCGAATGCCGTCGATGTGATACTTTTCGAACCAGAAGAGCGCGCTGCTGATTAGAAAGTTTTTGACTTCGTTGCGGCCAAAATTAAAAATCAGGGTGGCCCAGTCCTTATGTTCGCCCTGTCTTGGGTCGGCGTGCTCGTAAAGCGCTGTGCCGTCAAATTGAGCCAGGCCGTGGGCATCTTTGGGAAAATGCGCCGGAACCCAGTCTAAAATTACACCGATATCATTCTGGTGCAGATAATCTACGAAATACATAAAGTCTTTTGGGCTGCCAAAGCGGCTGGTTGGCGCAAAATAACCCGTTACCTGATAACCCCACGACATATCGAGAGGGTGTTCGGTAATCGGCAAAAGCTCGACGTGGGTATAGCCCATCTGTTTGACATAATCGGTAATGATCGGCGCAAGCTCACGATAGGTCATGAATCGGTTGCCTTCTTCAAGATTGCGCATGAATGAGCCGAGATGGCATTCATATATCGAAACCGGCTCTCGTTTCCATTCTTTTTGCGCCCGATTTTCAAGCCATTCCTGGTCTGTCCATTCATAGCCGCTGATATCGTAAATCTTGCTCGCAGTCTTTGGTCTTACTTCTGCGTAGAAGGCATATGGGTCAGACTTTTCAATCAATGAACCATTTTTTAACTTGATTTCAAACTTGTAATTTTGACCAACCTGCAGACCCGGAACAAAAATTTCCCAGATACCTGAGTTGCCCAGAGATCTCATTACATGACGTCTGCCATCCCAGCTGTTGAAGTCGCCCACAACGCTGACCCGCTTTGCATTTGGGGCCCAGACGCCGAATGAAATTCCGCCAAGCTTGTCTTCGTAATAGTCTACATAGGTAATGTGTGCGCCAAGCTTTTCATAGATCTTGTGGTGATTGCCTTCGTTGAAAAGATACTGGTCTGTTTCGCCGATGGTGGGAAGAAATGCATAAGAATCGTAGAATTCTGCGCTTGCACCATTTGAATAATGACATTTGAGTCGGTATGAAAAGGTTTTCTTGCGAGATGTTATTACCCCTTCAAAAAAACCGGCATCATGAAGTTTATTCATGGGAAAAGTGTCGCCGTTATTGGTATCGACTACTTCGGCTTTTTCTGAGTCCGGAAGAAAGGCTCTGACTACTACACACTTTTTACCTTTTAATTCGGTTTCGTGAGCGCCGAGAATCTGAAAAGGATCATGGTGATCCGTTTTGATTATCGATTCGATAGCTTCCTGATTGATTATTCGATCCATGAAATGCTCCTGTTGAAATATGAGAAACCCGGCTTCGTAAAAACGAAGCCGGGTATCGAATCAAAGAATTTTTTCTTTTATCTGAGCTTCCAGTTCTGCTTCAGGGGTTACGCCAAGTGAAGTATGCACGAGTTCGCCCTTTTTAAAGAAAAGAAGGGTAGGAATCGAAGCTACATTGTATTTAGCTGCCAGATCAGGGCAGTTGTCTACATTAACCTTGGCAATGGTAAGCTGGCCGTCGAATTTTTTTGCCAGATTGTCGATGATTGGACCCATCATGCGACAAGGTCCGCACCAGGGCGCCCAGAAATCTATCAGAGCTGAACTTTTTGATTCAAGAATTTCAGTTTTGAAAGCGTTGGAGTCTAATTCTTTAGCCATTATTTTTCCTCCGTGGATGTTCAAATTTCTGTTCAAAATGATACAATCTTTAGAGCAATAATACAAGGTTTAACCTGTGCTTACTGAATCTGTCTCTCAGCCTCTTGAAGAGTCCGGTTATCATGTGGTAAACAAGAAGCTGACAAATTGGTGTTCAGAGTTTGTCTGGAATAATCTGAGAATGTACCCCTAAGTAATAACTTACCCCTGTTTCGTTTGATTTGCCCGCAAAAATAGGGTGCGCCGGTACTAAGTGGTGGAAAAACTCTTATTTTCAGGGATTTGTTGTCAGCAAAATTCATGGTTGCAAGTATGGTTTCGCCGTTTTTTTCGCCAAACTCATAGAACCAGGTCTGGTTTTCCTGGTCAAAAT
>JASURT010000235.1 GCA_030446435.1 Candidatus Ozemibacter sp. | reverse complement strand
ATGCGTTCTTTTCTGCCTCGGGTTACGTTGTAAACCTGACTGCCAACTGTCAGTGTGCCTGAATAAACTCTTAAATAGGCAATTTTGCCAATGTGGGGCAGGGCGGCGACCTTGAATGCCATGGCGCTGAATGGCGCATCGGGGTCCGAAGCTATTTCGAACTGCTCGCTGCCGTCCTGGCTGAAAGCGGTGGCCGGCGGAATATCAAGCGGTGATGGCATATAATGAACGATAGCGTCAAGAAGGGCCTGAACACCCTTATTTTTGAAAGCAGTGCCACAGAGAACCGGCACCAGATTTTCTTTAATTGTGGCCTTTCTGATGACCGAACGAATCAAATCAGGCGCTATTTCTTCTTCGCCGAGAAATTTTTCCATCAGGTTATCGTCATAGCATGAAAGAGTCTCAAGAAGCTGCTCGCGAGCAATTTTGGCTTCTTCTTTCATGTTTTCAGGAATCTCGACGCTGATGACGTTTTTGCCCAGCGGATCTTTCTCGGGACTGTCGCCGACTCTGGCTGTCATTTCGATCAGGTCTACATGGCCCTGATAGCTGTCTTCAGCTCCGATTGGAATTGCTATGATCAGAGGTGTTGAATTCAGTCGCTCTTTTATCTGGGTGACGACCCGTTTAAAGTTCGCGCCAACACGGTCCATTTTGTTAATAAAGGCAAGTCGGGGTACCGAATAGCGATTTGCCTGACGCCATACGGTTTCAGATTGTGGCTGTACCCCTGCTACCGCACAGAAAACCACAACACAGCCGTCGAGAACTCTCAGTGATCGTTCGACTTCAGCCGTGAAATCAACGTGACCTGGGGTGTCGATGATGTTGATGTCAGAGTTCAGCCAGTGACATTTGGTCGCGGCGCTGGTGATGGTAATGCCGCGTTCCTGCTCCTGAACCATCCAGTCCATGGTCGCATTGCCGTCGTGCACTTCACCAATCTTGTAGTTTTTGCCGGTGTAGTAAAGAATTCGTTCTGTAGTTGTGGTTTTTCCGGCATCAATATGGGCAATGATACCAATATTGCGCACGCGCGTGGCTTCCGTGTTCATTCGATGGTTCCTTTGTCTTAGTAGTTTGAATAAGCTGTTACTTCACGGATAAGGACTGTGATGCAAAAAAGCTGTTTAAAAACGAGAAGGATCGATTGTACCCCAAAAATCAACTTTTGCCAAGCTTAAAGTTTTTACCTGAAATTTTGATGAAAGTTACAAATAGGCTTTAAAACCCGTGTTGTAGCAGGATTTGCCCAGGCTGTTTTCCCACCTTTTGCGCTGATCTTTTTAAAAACCAGAGATTTAGTAAAAAAATAATTCAGTCAGCGGTTTGGCAATGATTCGAAGCCGGTTCCGTAGACCTGTTCGGTTTCCTGAATTATTACAAAAGATTCGGGATCGGTTTGCCCGACCAGCTTTCTGATTATCGGCACCTGCCTTTTAGAAACTACCGTGGAGATTGTGGCTTTGCGGGTGCCCGAATAGCCGCCGGTAGCCTGATATATCGTCATTCCCCGGGCAATTTCGTCGATGATCGCTTTTTTTACCTCATCAGGTTTCTCGGTAATTATTGTAACGAGTAGGTTGGCGCTGAAGCCGTGTAATACAGCGTCGAGGGTTTTGGCCTGAATGAAGACGAAGATGAAAGAATACATCATGGTTCTGAAGCCGGTCATAAAATCGGCAAAAGTGAAAAAGCCAAGTGAAAGCACTATGGTGTCCATGGCCAGAATGGTTTTGCCAACCGGTATGTGCTTCAATTTCCTGACAATCTGGGCCAGAGCATCAGCTCCGCCGGTGGCCGCGCCCTGGTTGAAAACTATCGCCATACCTGCACCAATGCTGATCGCGCCATAGATAGCCGCCACCAGAAGCTCGTGACCGAGAAGCTCTCTGATCTTTTCGGCATATCCGGTTTTTTGCAGCAAAAACAGAATGATATCCATCGAAAAATACAAAAGGGTGGTCGAATAAATCGACTTTGCCCCGAATGATTTGCCGAGAATTCTTACTGCAACCGCAAAAAGGGCAATGGTAAGCACCCACGAAATGATACCGACTATCGGCGGCATTTTTCCCGCAAAAAACATTGCACCGATGATTTTCGCGAAAATTATTCCCAGGCCGGTTACGCCACCCTCGAACAGGTTAAGCGGAAGAATGAAAATCGCATAACCAAACGCCGAAAGCAGTGTGCCGAAAGTTACGCATGACCAGGACCAGAGATCCTGGCGACTGAATCTTGAGGTCATACTACTGATTCGCAGCTGCCGTCGCATTCATGATCGATGACTTCATTGCAGCTGCCCAGATACTCATTTAATTTGCCTTCGGCTTTGAGTCGTTCAAATTCTTCATCTGACTGAACGATGCCGGCCTTTCTGAAAAGACGCTTTAGAATGGCGTCTTGAATCGCGAGTTGCAGGCCTCTGACGGCCAGCAAAGAACAGTGAACCTTGCTTTCCGGCAGCCCGTCAAGGGCTTCGACTATATCCTGATCGGTCAGCTTCAGTGCCAGCTCGATTGTCATGCCTTCGGCGATTTCAGCGGTGATACTGCTGGTTGCAATTGCTGCCGGACAGCCTTTTATTCGATACCGAACTTTTTCGACGATTTGATTGTCGTCAGAAATCTGTATGGTTACTTCGACAAAATCACCACAATCTGGGTCGCCAATCTTGCCGATGCCATGATAATCTTCAATTCGCCCGGTATTTTTCGGGTTGCGAAAATGTTCCATCACTTTGTCGCTGTAGTTCATCTGTTACTCCGAATTTTTGTCAAAGCGGTCGTCTGCAAGCACCTTACCGCTTCTTTTCTGGTTTTTCGCATACCAGCCTATTTTTTCTGGGTTATGCTGGTCAAAATCTGGAATATAAGGCTTTATATCAATGATCGGGCTGCCATCGAGAATGTCTACGCCGCTTACATAAAGGCGATTTTCTTCTATTCGCTCGAGTCTGACGATCGTCATGCCCAGAGGATTTGGTCGCAGCGGTGATCTTGTCGAAAATACCCCCCGGTCTTCAGTGTCGAGATAAGGCTTAACCAGAAGTTTATTGTGGTCAGCACGGTCAAATTTAAAAAAGACGTAAATGTGACTGAATCCTTCAAGATCTTTAAGGCCCTCAGCATACTCAGGCGCGATTATAAGTTCGGCAGTTTCTTCAGGTGCCATTTTTCCCTGAATCGGCGTGCCTTTTTGCTCTTTGAATCTCGACCTTACCTGGCCAATGATTTTGAATTCAATTTTGTCAGAAGTTGTCATGATCAGGAAAAATCGTATTGCAAAGATCTTCTGATACGGCTCTCAGGGCGGCTTCAACTGCTGAGGTGTCGCCGTATACAGCGATTACCGTCATATGAGTCGGGCAAACCCCACGAATTTCTGCAACCTGAACAGCTGCGGCTTTTTCTGCCACATCGGCTGCCGCAAGTATCGAAGCGACAGGACCCTGTATCAAGCCAACCGCGTCGGGTGGCGTTTTGTAATCTTCAAAATGTTTGCTTTCAATTCTGCGATGTTCAAGAATCGCCCAGAATCCACTTGCTGGGCGTTTTACCAGCCTTATGCTGACCCCTGCAGGTCGATTTCGATTTGAACTGTTCATAATTCAATCCTGTTATAAATTTGTAATATTATAGCATACAAGTATTGAAAATTCAGGGTTCGCTTTCAGAGAAAAATAGTAAGACTCCGACACCTTCGCTTTTGAAAAACCTCTGGTCAACTCGCTACAATAAAAGCCTTTGCCCTAAACGGCAACGCTATTTTCGGATTTTGATAAAGAATAGAAAAATCATGGGTTTTGTGTTTAAAATAACTTGAATAAAATTTGCATAAGCCTGTTTTCAGGGAAAGGGTTGTCAGATGCGTAGATTTATCGCAATTTTCATACTTCTAGCTGTTTTTATACCCGCTCAGATTTTGAGTGCTGCAGACCATGAGGTTTTGCAACAGGTTTCAGATTACGTAAAAATCTGGCATGACGAGGCCAACACCCCTCATGTTGTCGCAAGCTCGACCTATGGCGCTTTTTTCGGTTATGGTTACTGCCTTGGGCGCGACCGCATGTTTCAGCTGGAACTTTTGCGACGTTCTACCGAAGGAACCCTGTCTGAAGTTTTCGGCCCCGATTTTGTCGAGGTTGATTTTATTGCAAGACGTGATGCAGTGCCGCATTCAGAGCTTGAACAGGGCTTGAAAAACTGCAACCGGGAATTTAAAACAGCCCTTTCAGCTTTTACCAACGGAATCAATAGAGCTATTGAAGAAGCACGGGAAAATCAGTTCAGGCTCGAACCTGCCTTCGCTAAGGCAGGCATTTCTCCGACGCCTTTTTCCCGGATTCAGATACTGAATATCTTTGCCGGAACCATGGCGGCCAGATACAATGACTTCAGCCAGGAGCTCGACAATCAGCACCTGTTAACCAGTCTGGTCAAAAAATTCGGGGCTCGAACCGCCTCAAACATCTTTGAAGATGTGGTTTTTTATGAAGACCCTGAAGTTTATACCACTCTTGGAGACATGCCCTATTTTAAGCCTGGTTTCAGATTTCCCGCCAAATCCTCACCACATGGAAGCTCTACAGAACCGGTTCATTCGCCAACTCTGCGAAACCGCAAGCGCAACGAAACTTTAAAATCTGTTGGAATTCCCGATAAATCAGGCAGCTATGGCATCGTTCTTTCGAATCTTTATCGGGGCGAAAAGAAAGCCTGGATTCTCGGCGGCCCTCAGATGGGTTATTTTAAACCTTCTGCCGTTTACACCATCGGTTTGCATACGCCTGATTTCGATATCGTCGGAACCACCCCGGTCGGCTATATTTTCGTAATGTTTGCCGCCAACCGAAACATTGGTTTTACAGCCACCGCCGGTGTGGGCAACCTTGTCGATATTCTTGCCCTGAAGCAAGACCCCAACAACGAAAATACCCTGCTGGGCGGAAATTTTGCCTGCCAGAAATCTAAACGACTCGAACAGATTTACGTTAAAGGACAAAGAGAATCCGTTATTCGAGAAGTGATCGAAACCGAAGCGGGGCCTGTAATAGCAGTTGAAGGTGATACCTGGTATGTGAAAAACCGTGCCTGGAAAGGTCATGTGGTCAGTTCTTACGAAGGCTGGTTCAAGTCTACTTTTGCTGAAACCCTCGATGAATGGCTGGCCGCATCAGATCGCAATGCTCTTTCTATCAACTGGATGGGAGCTGACCGCCTCGGAAATATCGCTTTCGTTCATTGTGGTCTTGGAAAAAGCCGTAAGAGCTTTGGCGATGATCGTCTGCCGGTTTCTACCCCAAGCATTTTCCCGGCCCCTGATGCAAGGCTTGCCGGCATGAACCCTGCGACCGGCTTTTATGTTAACTGGAATTGCCCGCCCGTAAGAGGTTACCGTGATGGTGATCTTCAGTCCGGATGGGCTGCAGACCAGCGCAGTAAATACATTGCCGATCATGTGAACCTGAATCACAAGGTCTGGTCTCTTGATTATCTCAGACAGCTCGATAAAGACATCGCATTCACTGACCAGCGGGCATATTTTTTCAAGGATTTTCTGGTTCGTTACATTGA
>JASURT010000234.1 GCA_030446435.1 Candidatus Ozemibacter sp. | reverse complement strand
GCCGAAAGCCGACTTCGCAGTCTTGAAGCGCAAATTCAGGCGCAGCAGGCACAGATCGCCTCGTTACAGTCGCAAAAAAAAGCTTCAAGCAAAGAAATAGATCTTTGGCAGGTTCGAAAAGACTACAACGAAATCAGAGCTGAATTTGACGGGGTCATTTCAGCCCGACTTCAGGAAGAAGGCAATCGAATCATGCCGGGAATGCCGATCATGGTCATCGACGACACAAGTTCTATTCGATTGATTATGCAGCTTCCGCAAAGCATGTCTTCGCATGTAACCACGCAGCAAAAGGTTCAGGTCGAAGGCCATGAAAGCCTCGATTTTCGCATCAGCCGCATTCACCCTACTTTGAACAGTTTCAGACAAATCACGGTTGAAGCAGTTTGCCAGAATCTTTCTGAAGAAACCGAAAAGCTGAAATTCGACATGCAGATTCCCGTAAAAATCATCATCAAGGAAATTTCGGGCTCCAAAGTTCCTGCAGCTGCCAGGTTTATCAACTTCAACCACCCTCGACAATCGATCGTCTACATTCTCGAAGAATCCAGGGCGACCAGAACCTCTTTGAAACCTCTTTTGATCGATGAAAAAGGCGATGCCGTATTTGCTGAAACCGATCTTGCACCTGGTACCGTTTTGGCTCAGGGCACTTATCTTGAGAACGTAAGATTGCCGGCAACGTTTTCAGTTGAGGTAATCAAATGAAACTTGTAGAAACAATTCTTAAACATCGAACCTGGTCGATAGCTTTCTGGCTACTGATAACGGCCATCGGCATCATTTCATACCTTACCATGCCCGTCGACCTTTTTCCTGATACCATGCCCCCCCAGATCGTTACCATGACCGTCTTACGCGGAGCATCGGCCGAAGACGTCAATCGCCGGGTAACAACCCTTATCGACCGTGAACTTCAAGGTTTAACCGGCATAAAGAAGGTTGTGTCGACGTCACGGGATGAGGTTTCGTCGATCAATGCCCAGTTTGAATACGGCACAGACCTGTCTGCAGCCATGACTGATGTCATAAACGCAGTAAACAGGGTCAGATTACCCGCAAATGCTCAGGCACCACTGTTCTTCAGGGTTACTGATGCCAACCGACCGATCATGACGGTATCGATTTCACCTGCACCCGAATCTTCATATGATCTGAAAGCTATCAGACTGCTGGCAGAAAATGATTTGAAAGAAGAATTTCTGAAATTGCCGGGTGTCGGAAAAGTAGATGTATTCGGGGCAAATGAGCCTGAGGTTTTGATCAGGTTCGACCTTGATAAACTGCGAACTTATCGGCTAAGCCCCGAGAATGTCCTGCAAAAAATCGGCACTCAGAATGTGTCTCTGCCTGGCGGATATTACGAAAACGCCGGCAGAGAATCTCTGGTAAAAACCCTCAGCGAAAAGACTACCCCGCAGCAGCTTGAAAACATGCCGGTCAGCGTACGTAACGGAGCGGTAATAAAGCTGGCCGATGTTGCTTCAGTCAGCCTGTCGATTAAAACCCGGCGCAGTATTTATCACGGCAATGGCAAACCGGCTATTGCAATGAATCTTCTGAAACCTGAAGATGGTTACGCAGTTAAAGGCATTCACAGCGGGAAAGCCAAGGTTGCCCAGTTGCAGAAAAAATTTCCTGAACTTGAATTCGCTATCACCACTGACCAGGAACCAATCATCACCATCAATCTGGCCGGAATGAAAAGTGCTTTGTTTTCTGCGGTCTGGATGACCATGGTCATTGTCTTTCTTTTTTTAATAGAAATCAGAACTTCAATCGTGATCGGAATTTCAATCCCATTGTCGTTTCTAACTGCCTTCGCCTTTTTGTATTTCACACCATTCACGATTAACATGGTAACCCTTTCGGGGCTGATCATCGCGGTCGGTATGGTCGTAGATGCCTCGATAGTCGTGGTCGAAAATGTTTTCAGACATCTTGACGAGGGTGAAAGCAATCTAAGCACCATCGCCAGAGGAACTGAAGAGGTCGTATTTTCTGTCTGGGGCGGCATGCTGACGACCATTGTGGTAATGGTTCCGATAATGTTTGTTGGAGGTTACCCGCAGCAGGTTTTGCGGCCTCTGACCATGACAATTTCTTCAACCCTGATCGGTTCTTTCATGGCCGCCATGACCATTGTACCAATTCTATTGCTGGCATTATTCGGTGGTAAAAAAACTGATTCTTCAGACAACAAGCTGCTTAACCGTTTAAACCATAAGGTTGAAAAAATTCTGGCCTTTGTCGCTGAAATGTATCTCAATCTGTTGCGCATCGGCCTTAAATACAGGCTGACCCTGCTGATTTCAGCGTTCATTCTTTTGTTGATTACGGCAAGAACCGTGATTCCAACCATTGGTCGCGAACTCATGCCGCGAATGGACACCGGCCAGATCATCATCAAAGCAGATTTACCGGCATCTATGAACATTGATCAGGTTGAAGAATCGATAAACAAGGTCGAGCAGGTAATAAAGAAAAATCCGCATGTTCTCAGCATATCTTCTGTTGCCGGGTCAGAGGCCGGTCAGGTAAGTTTTGGCGCGGGCGGTCAGCTGCTTCAGCAATTTGAAATACAGGTAAGATTGACCACAAGAGATCAACGCGAAACGACAATCTGGCAAATCAACCGCGATTGGCGTGAAGCTTTTGGCAAAATTCCTGAGCTGGTAGCGTTTTCTGTTACCGAGTTTGGCGCAACCCCTCTTGCCACAACCCGGGCCCCGATAGACGTAATGATCTCGGGACGTGACCCGGAAGTTCTTTATCAGTTAGCTGAAAAAGCCGATTTCGAACTAAGAAAAATAAAAGGGCTGAATGATCTTCGTTTCAGCTGGAGCAAAAGCAAGCCTGAAACGCACTTTTTGCCTGAACTTGAATTTACGAATCGCTATAACCTTGCGCCGGCGCAAATTGGTGAATTTCTGGCCCTGACCTTCACCGGTAGAATGCCTTCTTATCTTAAACTAAACAGCTTCGTCGATATTCCCATACGGGCCGATATAGGTCTGAACGGCGAGCGCTGGCATAGAGAGATCGAAGCTCTCGCACTGCCTTCAGAACAGGGTGAGCTTTTTCTCGGCTCTCTCGGAAAAACCAGGCCGGTCTTAACCCCAACCCTTGTAACCAGGGAAAATCTGAATCAGACCATCGATATTCTCGCGATAAATTCTATTTTGCCCTTGTCTACGGTCGCTGACGAGGTGGCAAGCACTATTGCCAGGCTTGATTTACCCGCTGGCTACAAAGCCGAAATCACCGGCTCTATGGCCGACATGCAGGAAGTCGGACAACGACTGGGCAAATCACTGGGAATCGGAATTATCATGCTTTATATAGTTCTGTTTCTTCTTTTTGAATGCTGGTGGCGACCCTTTCTGGTAATGGCCGCCATTCCGCTCTCTCTTATCGGTGCCCTATGGGGGCTGGTAATTCTCGACAAACCCATGTGTATGCCGGCGATGATGGGTATCATTCTTCTGGGTGGAACGATCGTCAACAATGCAATCATTCTCATCGATTTCATCGATCGGGCGATTGAAGAAGGTTCTTCACGGCATCTTGCACTTGAAAACTCGGTAAAAATAAGACTTAGACCTATTCTTATCACCACCATGTCGACGGTTATAGGCCTGTTGCCCTTGACCTTTGAGCAGGCAGTGGGCCTCGAGCGCATGTCTCCGTTGGGGGTTGTCGCATCTTTTGGCCTGTTTGCGGGAACTTTGATGACAATGGTCGTGATTCCGGTTGCCTATGATCTGATTTGCTCGCTATTCGATAGCGGCGAACCACAAACCTGATCGTCAGAAATCAAAACCTGTTCAAAACCAGACTCATGAGGTAAACTGAAGAAAATCTTCAGAGGTCTTCGATTTGTTCGCCAAGCCTGAGTTCAAGCAATTCAAGATTGCCTTTGCATTCATTTTTGTTTACGCCATCGCGCACCTTTATCTTCACTGGCAAAGCCCCTTAGGCCTTACCCCGGTCCTGGACGGAGCAGAAAATGTTCTGCTGGCCGACAGAATTTTCAGCGGAACTTTGCCGAATGAACCATTTTATCGGGCTATGCTTTACCCCGCCTATCTCGCGGTTTTTCGTTTTCTCGGTTTTGCGGTTGAAGATCTGCATTCTCTGGCCGCCATATCGGGCGTTTTCTTTCATTTTTTGAACAGTATTCTCATTGCTTTCATCACCTGGAAACTCTGGAAAAATTGGCGGTCAGCATTGGCGGCAATGCTTATTTACGGCCTTTATCCGCCTGCGTTGTTTTTTGCGGTTGACCCGCTCGATATAACTATGGCCCTGTTTTTTCTTTCTCTACATTTTGCGCTGCTCTTCGAAGGCATAGATCGCCAGAAGTCTTTCTTATTCTTTATCGCGGGCCTGGCGCTTGGTGTTGGCACGGTTTTGCGCGCGAACATTCTTCCGGCAGCAGCTGCGAGTTTTTATCTGCTTTTCAAAAAAGATCAGCGCAAACATGGCGTTATTACGTTGTTCGCTCTGTTGCTGCCGATACTTGCAGGCGCAGGGGTAAATTTTCTTCACAGCGGGCAATTCAGGCTTTTGCCCTGGCAGGGTGCTTTCAATCTTTATTCGGCGAATCATGCAGATGCCAATGGCAAATATTTTCAGCAGACCATTATTTTGCCTGACCGTGATCTAGGCAGAAACCCGGCAAGAATGGAATCAGAGATTCTATATTTCAAACAAACCGGAAAAGCTGCGCCTTATGAAATAGATGCATTTAACCGCCACTGGCGCCAGAAAACCTTTGCATCGATCAGTCAGCACCCCATGAAATTCTTGAAGCTTTCTGGCAAAAAAATCTATTATCTTTTCAACAATTTCGAGCAGTACAACAACAAGACTTTTGCTTTTCACAAGCAGCAATCGCCGGTTTTACGCTACAACCCCCTTTGCTTTGGCCTGATTTTGATTTTAGCCGCATTGACGCTGATAAATCATGCTGATGCAGATACAAAAAAGCAAAACCTGCTTTTAACCGCAATGCTTTTTCTGGCCCTGGGAATTCTTGCTTTCTATGTCAGTGCCCGTTTCAGAATTTTGCTGATTCCAGGATTAATCGCTTCAGCGGGTGGCTTTTTCAGCCTAAGGATCGATCAGATCAATAACAAAAAGAATCTCGCCCTGGCGATACTTTTGGCATTCATTACTTTCAGCGGTTTTTTCAATGCCGCCGATCTATCGACCTTCAATTCTGACCGCTTATTGCTTGCTCATGCAAGCGCAAGACTGAGGCTGGATGACGAGGTAATAAAATGGACCAACCAGGTTTTAAAAGAGCAGCCTGAAAACATAATTGCCATGCGTCTAAAAATCGTCAGCTTCACCAATCTTGCATTATCAGGCAAACTCAATGACGAAAAAGCATGGTTGCAAGTTACTGACGAACTTGAATTTCTTGAAAAAAAGCATACTCACTTCGCAGACACTCTTTTTCTTGCCGGCTGCAAAGCTTTCAGAATTGACAACGATGCTGAAAAGGCACGAAAGTTTTGGCAGGAAGGCCTTGAAAAATCTGAGCAGAAAGATCTGTTCATCGCCGTTATGCTAATGACAAAGCTTCGCTTGCCTGACCAATCTTTGCTTGAACCCGCGCAAAGTTCTCC
>JASURT010000035.1 GCA_030446435.1 Candidatus Ozemibacter sp. | reverse complement strand
GGCAAAAGCGAGAAAGGCTATAAAAATTACACTGAATAGAACTTTGAATGTTTGTCTTTTCATGGTTAACCAACCTGTTTATAAAGTATTACAATATAATTATGCACTCAAATCAGGTATTTTTCCAGTGGTAAAAGATTCAGAAAAATAACGCTGTCGTTTGCGGCAAAATCTTTGATCAAGTCGAGTTGCCCTGAGTTTTTTTAAACAACGGAGCTGTCGAAGCCTGCTCTGTTTTATCTGAAAGCGAAGTGGCAGGTTAAAGGGCAAAGCAGGCTTTTGTACATCTGAGCTGACAGATAAATAATTGACTGAATCACGGTTTGCCTGTATCGTTGCGAAGATGGAATTTGAGGCAGAAAAATTTAAGCAATCAAAGTTCAGGTTCGCCATGGGCCTGTTAAAGCCATACCGCAAGCATCTGCTTTTTGGGTTCGGCTCGCTGCTAATTGTCGACATTGCCGATGTTCTGCCGCCAATCATCATCAAAACCGCCATTGACGCCATAGAAAAAGACGAGGGTACCACCACCCTGATCTATTGCGGCATCGCCCTTATATTAACGGCTCTGGTTCAAGGGCTGTTCAGATTTTTCTGGCGCCAGTTTTTTCTTGGTACCTCCCATAAGTCGGTTTACGATCTGCGCAAAATGATGTTTTCGCATCTTCTCAAGCTGCCTTTTCATTATTTCAGTCGCACCAGAACCGGCGATATCATGTCGAGACTGACCAACGACATTCAGGAAATAAGATTCATGCTGGGAATAGGTATACTTGTAACCCTCGACGCGTCGTTTTACTTTCTCAGCATCCCGTTCATAATGGTCTGGCTATCGCCGCAACTGACCCTGATCACGCTGATTCCTCTGGCCTTGATTCCGATTGTGGTGTTGTCAGTTTCAAAGGCGATTCACAACCGGTCCAAAGAAGTTCAGGCACGTCTTTCAGACCTTTCGGCCCGGTCAGAAGAAAGCATTTCAGGAATCAGGATCATCAAGGGTTTTCGCACTGAAGAAAGCGAGATGAAACGATTCAATCGCACGGGCCTCGAGTTTGTCAGAGACAAAATCAGGCTTGCCAACATCGATTCGCTTTTCCACCCTGGCCTTGACCTGATTATCGCAATCAGTATGGTCGTTTTGCTTTTATTCGGCGGAAAAATGGTCATCGCCGGAACCGTTTCGCTGGGTGCTTTCATCGCTTTTGAAGCTTATCTGCTGAAACTCAGCTGGCCGATGATGGCCATTGGCTGGATAATCAACATTTATCAGCGCAGCATGGCTTCATTAGAACGCTGTTTGCAGATACTTCAAGAGCCTGTTGCAGAAAAAGACGCAACCAGGCCTTACCTTGAGTTCGCCAATCATGACCTCGAGGTCGAGAATCTTTCGTTTGCCTACCCCGACTCTGACAAGCCGGTTCTTTCGCAGGTTTCTTTCAGCCTGGCTTCGGGCAAAACCCTTGGCATAACTGGCCCGGTGGGTTGCGGCAAAACCACAATTCTGCGCCTGCTGGTAAAGATGTTCTCGCCGACAGAAGGCAAAATCAGAATCGGCGGCCATGACGTCGACGAACTCAACCTGGGACAGTTGCGATCGCTGTTTTCAATTGTACCCCAGGAAACATTTCTGTTTTCAGAAACGATTCGCGAAAACATTCTTTTCGCTCGTGACCAGAAAGACGATGCTGCAGAAGCATTGCAGATGGCGTTAAAAGCCGGCCTTGAGCCCGACCTGAAAGAGTTTCCGCATGAACTTGAAACAATGCTTGGCGAACGCGGTGTCAATTTGTCGGGCGGACAAAAGCAAAGGGTCTCACTGGCAAGAGCTCTGGCGGCAGATCGACCAATCCTGCTTCTGGATGACTGCACCAGCGCGGTTGATACTGAAACTGAAAAGGCGATTTTGTCGGGTATTCGAAATGCTGAAAAACCCAGAACCTGTATCATCGTATCGCATCGCATGGTCAGTTTGCAGAACGCTGATCTTATCATCTATCTCAAAGACGGAAAGATCGTGGAAATGGGAACCCATAGCGAACTACTGACAATCAAAGGCCATTATGCCAAAACCTGGGAAAGACAGAGATTGAAAGACCTACTGGAAAGGGATGAAAATCATGCATGATGATTCATATTTTTCACCCGACGATTTAAAAGCCCCCCACTGGGACACCGGTCTGGTTCGACGAATAATGCCCTATCTCGCCCGCTGGCGCGGTCATTTTCTGCTATCGATTCTTCTGGTTCTCGCAGGCACAGCAGTTCAGATTTCTTTACCATATCTACTCGGAAAAGCCGTAGATCAGGGCCTTAAGCAAAACAATCATGAAGCTTTGCTGCATTACGTTTTACTTTATGGTTCCGGTCATTTCATGTTTTTCGTTCTTTCGGCGGCCCGGAACTGGCTGCTTCAATATACCGGGCAAAAGGTGCTACACGACCTTCGCAACAGTCTTTTCAACCACTTGCAAAAGCTTCCGATCAGCTTTTTTGATCATACTCCCACCGGAAGGCTTGTTACCAGGGTCACCAACGATGTCGCGACTCTGGCTGAACTTTTCAGCGCAGCTCTGGTAAATGTTTCGGGGCAAATTCTCGTTCTGATCGGCACTGCCGCCATGATGATGGGTCTGCACTTCAAGCTCGGCGCTGCCGCCCTGATTACCTCGCCGATTCTGTTTGCTGCGGCCTGGTTTTTAAAAGTGAGAATGCGCGAAGCGTTCAGACTTGCCCGCGCTAAGCTTGCCATGCTTAACGCCGTTCTTGCCGAAAACATTTCAGGAATGAACGTAATTCAGATTTACAATCAGGAAGCAGAGCGGGAAAAAAAATTCGACGTCATGAACACCGATCTGAAGAAAGCCGAACTTGATTCTGTCTTTTACAATTCGTTCTTTTTTCCGGCCGTCACCATTGTCAATGCCTTAACCATGGCCATCATCATCATTTATGGTGGCTGGCTGGTTCAACAATCTTCAATCTCGATCGGCCTTCTTGTGGCTTTTATCGCTTACACTCAAGCGTTTTATGATCCGGTACGGCAAATCAGCGAGAAAGTTTCTATTTTTCAAAGCTCGATGGCTTCAGCCGAACGCGTGTTTTCTTTAATGGACGAAAGCCCCGAACCTGATTTAGACGAAGGAAAAGAGTTTTCTTCTTTTGAAAAAGCAATCGAGTTCAGCAATTTCAGCTTTTCTTACAGCCCTGACAAGCCCATAATCAAGAACCTGAATCTAAAAATTGAGAAAGGGCAGCGTATTGCCATCGTTGGGCATACCGGCGCAGGCAAAACCACTCTGGCATCTCTTTTAAAAAGGTTTTACGAATATTCTCAGGGGCAGTTAAGTCTCGATTCGGTTGATCTTAAAGCTTATTCACGCAGCTCGATCAGACGCAAAATTGCTTTGATTCAGCAGGATGTAACCATTTTTTCAGGAAATATCAAAGACAACATTTTTCTTGAAGAAGGTTCTTACGATGAAGATAAAATGCAGAAAATCATTGCAGAACTTGAGATGCAGACTCTGCTCGACAGACTTCCAAACGGACTTGAAACAGAAATATTCGAACGCGGCAGTAATCTTTCAGCCGGGCAACGTCAGCTTATTGCCTTTTGCCGCGCCCTCGCCACCGACCCCGAAATTTTGATTCTCGACGAAGCCACATCTTCAGTCGATTCTGAAACTGAATCGATCATTCAGCGCGCGGTATTGCGGCTTACCAGCAACCGAACCAGCCTTATCATCGCCCACCGCCTTTCCACCATTCAAAACTGTGACAGAATAATCGTTCTGCATAACGGCAGACTTGTAGAAGAAGGCACTCACGAGGAACTTTTGGCCGCAGAGGGGCATTATCACAAACTATACGAATTGCAGTTCAGTCAGAGCAACTGAACCGCCAGATACGGAGATTGTCATGAACATTGTCAAATTCATTGAAATGCTAAGAAAAGCGCCTGCCGGCGCGGTTTTCAACCCATGGTGGCAACAGGACCAGGAAAACGACGATTACAGCAACGCAAGCGAGATACGAAGACATCATTTAAAATATTATCTCGACGAAAGAATCAAGAACAGACCATACATGCTGCTGGGCGAAGCCCTGGGTTATCAGGGCGGTCATTTTTCAGGCATAGCCATGACATCTGAGCGAATTCTTCTCGGGCACATGAAGAACAAAGGAATTTTGCCCGAGCATGTTTTTACATCGCTTGAGCCGACCAGAACCAGCAAAGAAGAAGTGCGCCCCAACGGTTTTTCAGAACCAACCGCCACTATTGTCTGGGGACATCTTCTCGAAATTGGTCTCGACCCATACGATTTCGTTATCTGGAATGCCTTTCCGTGGCATCCTTACAAGCCTGAAAAGGGAATGCTTTCGAATCGAACCCCCACGGCAAAAGAATTCGAACCCGGCCTGAAATGCCTGAAAACTTTCATCGACCTGATGCAACCGCGAGAGATTGTCGCTGTTGGCGAAAAAGCGGCCATTCAGCTTGACCAGCTCGGGCTCGACTTCACCAAAGTCAGACACCCGGCCAACGGCGGCGCAGGCAAGTTTCGCGACCAGTTCGCCCGTCTTCTCGGTAAATAGTAATACCAATTTTACCCAAGCCGTTGCCCAGAGGTATTTCAGCGCTACGCATCTCCGTCGCTTTTGAAAAACCTCTGGGCAACTCGCTATAATAAAGACCTCTCAAAATCTTTGGGCGGGTATTTGCGCCGCTTATGCAACTTCGGCGTCTCCTGACACTGGCTTCTCAACCTTCTCATAATGCGCTGAAACCCCGACGAGTCTCCATCCATGGAGACCGTCGAGGTCTCCCGTCATCCTGACGGTCGCCAGCGCTTTTATGGAAGGTTGTTCAGAGAGTCAGGGACGCCTTTCGTCAGCAAACGCTCTGCAAATACCCGCCCAAAGATTTTGCCGCAAGTACCATCGCTATTTTTTCGGGCGAAACTTGGACTGGCGCAAATCTATGTAATAAGTTATAATAATGGCTCGCGCGGCTGACCTTGCCAGCGTTGTACCCATTCAATCAAGGAGATTTTTTTAATGCACAGCGAATATCACAGATGGTACAGCCCCAATGTCGGGCACGACATGCAGCTTAAGGTTTATGGCCACTATGGTCGTCCACTGCTTGTATTTCCATGTGCTGGCGGCAGCTTTCATGAATTCGAAGACTTCGGCATGCTCGATGTAATCAGAGATCATATCGAAGCCGGACGTGTAAAGGTTTTTTGCGTAGACAGTCTTGATAATCAGTCTATTCTCAAAAAAGACGGTCACATGGGCGATAACGTTTTTCGCCACGAAGCCTATGACAAATACATTGTGAATGAGGTTGTTCCTTTTATCAGAAATCATTGCCACGGCGATTGGAAAATAGCGCTTACCGGCAACAGCATGGGCGGTTTTCACTCAGTAAACTTTCTGCTGAGACACCCTGATGTTTTTGATGCCTGCATCGCTCTGGCGGGTGTTTTCTCCCTCAAACACGTTGTTGGTGATTACTGGGATCAAAACGTATATTACAATTCTCCGCTCGATTATCTGCCGGGGCTCAATGACCAGTGGTTTCTCGACAATATCAGACAGGCAAAAATAATCGTCTGCTCAGGCCAGGGCGCCTGGGAATACCCTGAAGACGCGAAGCGCCTGAAACATATTTTTGCCGAAAAAGGCATCCCTGCATGGGTAGACCTGTGGGGACACGACGTAAACCATGACTGGCCCTGGTGGAAGGTAATGCTGCCCCACTTCATGCCTCACATTCTCTAAGACAGATTTAAAGCAGAATGAAACAGCCCGACTATGAGCAATATGCCAGGTTCTACGATTTTTTTGAGCTGGCCGGACACGAAGAATCAGAAGAAATAAACCTTTTTCTGAACGAACTTTTCAAGCTAAACGGCGTTGAAACTGTTCTTGACTTCGCCGCCGGCACGGGCGCACAAAGTATCGGCCTGGCCAGGCTGGGCTATAAAGTAACTGCCACAGATAAAAGCAGGGCCATGATAGAACTGGCCAAAGAAAAAGCGACCAGACATCCCGGCCTGAAGATAGATTTTCAGGTCGGGGATATGGTTACAGCCAATCCGGGCGTTTTCGATGCGGCCATATGTATTTTTAATGCAATCGGCCATTTAAGTTCCGATGAATGCGTTCGTTTCTTCAAAAACGCCTTTAAAAATATCAAAGTCAAAGGGCTGTTCGTCGTCGATATTTTCAACCTTACAGCGATGCTGGCAGGAAGCTTTGAAGAATACAACTATCTTTCCCGGGAACTGGTGATCGATGGCGAAGTAATCAATCATGTGAGAAACTGCGAACTCGACGAGCAAAGGCGCCTGATAAAGATCAGTTCAATGACTCGTCTGCAAGACGGTTCACACGATTTAAAAACCATTACTGACGATTGGGAAATGAAAATCTACGATTGTGACGAAATGCGCTGTATGCTAGAAACTGCCGGTTTCAGTGAAATAGTGTTTTTTGGTCCGACCGGTAGTGAATTTGATCCGCAAAAATCTGATTCAATTCTGGCGGTATGCCAGAAATAGTTTGAAAGGAAATAAATATTATGAGTAAAGCACGTGCAAGACATATTCTCGTTGATTCAAAAAAGCAGTGTTTGCAGCTTCTCGAATCTATCAATGAAGGTGCTGACTTCGCTGAAGTGGCAAAAAGCTATTCAAAGTGTCCGTCAGGACAAAAAGGTGGCGATCTTGGCGAATTCGGGCCGGGCATGATGGTCAAAGAATTTGACAAAGTAGTATTTTCAGGCAATGTTGGTGAAGTTTACGGCCCGGTTCAGACTCAGTTCGGCTATCATCTGATCGAAATAATCAGTCGCGATTAATTTTTGTTTCACCGGATTTTTTTGTGATATTCTGAAAACTGATTCAGATAACAAAACGGAGTCGGAATGAAAATAAAAGTCTGGGGTTGCAGAGGAACTCTTCCATCACCGGGCCATCACACTTTAAAATTTGGTGGCAATACCACCTGCATCGAGATTAGAAACGAGAAAAACTTTCTGACCATAATCGATGCGGGCTCAGGGATGCGTTTGCTCGGTAAAGAGCTGATCAAAGAAGAAAACCTGAGTGAAATGTGCCTGATACTGACTCATGCACACTGGGACCACCTGATGGGTTTTCCTTTTTTCATTCCGGCCTATTTCAGTCGCTTCAAAATCAATGTCTGCGGGGTTGCTTCGGCGAAAACCTTCATGCGCCACATCCTCGCCAGGCAGCTTGAAGCGCCCTATTTTCCGGTTAATTTTGAAGATCTCAAAGCAAGCTTCAATTTTGACTGTGCCGGTCCAGGATGCGACAGGTGCCATAATCTCGCGATAGATTCGATCAACCTCAGTCATCCGAACGGCGGTTTCGCCTATAAATTCTCAGAGAACGGCAAGGTTTTCGCATTCATCACCGACAATGAACTTGGCTTCCAGCATCCGGGCGGCAAACTTCCGAAAGATTACGTGAACTTTGCCATGGGTGCAGACTTATTGTTTCATGACGCGCAATATACCGACAAGGAATATGAAAAAACCAGAGGCTGGGGCCACACGACCTACAACGAAGCCCTGAAACTTGCAATAGAAGCGAAAGTTAAAAGGTTCGGAATTTTTCATCACGACCCCGACCGAACCGACGAAGAGCTCGACAGAATTGTGGCCGAGCTTGGGCAACGGGCAAAGGATCTTGGTTCAGAGGTTGAAGTTTTCGCCGTATCAGATGGCCTGGAGATCAGCTTATGATCGCCAAGGTGGTTGCAAGTCTTAAAGCAAGATTTGATCCTGATCTTATTGCGAAATGGGTTTTGTCTGTTTCTCCCGGTCTGCTTTCGGCAATTCTGACCTTTGTAATTTTCTGGCTTATATTTCTGGTTTTGTCGCGCTTTCTCGCATACATACTGAAGAAAGCCTGCCTTGACCAGACGTTGTCAGCGTTTTTTCACGATCTTTTAAAGTATGTGGTTATCGGCGCCGGTATTCTCGCGGCTTTAAGCGAACTCGGACTGAATACTTCGTCAATAATTGCCAGTCTTGGTGTAGCCGGTCTGACCATCGGTTTCGCCGCTAAAGACACGTTATCAAACCTTATGTCGGGCCTGTTCATCTTCTGGGACCGCCCCTTCGGAGTCGGCGATCTGGTTATAATCGCGGGTCAGTATGGCCGGGTAAGCGAAATCACTCTGAGATCGACACGAATCGTTACCCCTGACGGCAAAATGGTGTCTTTCCCCAATTCCAAGGTAATCGATTCACCACTAACTTCCTACACGAATTTTCCTAATCTTAAAATAGCTTACAGCTTAAGCTTTCCGGCAATAGTTTCTCTCGAAGATATACGCAGAGATTTTGCCGATATTTTCTCTGACAACGCCAACTTTTTAACAAAACCCGGTCCGGAAATTAATGTTGTTGATTTTACCGCGACCTCAGTGAAACTCGAATTTTCGGTCTGGATCGATGATGAAAAGAAGCACATCGAACTTGAGAATTTTTTTCGCGAAAAGATTTTCGAGAAATTCAAACAAATAATCAAACCATGATTTATTCAACAATGAATCGGAGCCACTAAATGCATGTAAAACCTGGAAAACCTTTTCCGTTAGGCGCAACTTTCGACGGGACCGGTGTCAATTTTTCTCTTTACTCAGAGTCTGCTGAAGGCGTAGAGCTGTGTCTTTTTGACAGCTCCATGAATGAAACAAGATTTACTCTTAGACAGCGAACGGCTTTTGTCTGGCACATTTATCTTGAAGGTATCAAGCCCGGCCAGCACTATGCCTACAGGGTGCACGGAAAATATAAACCCGAGGCGGGTTTAAGGTTCAATCCCAGAGTTCTTTTACTTGACCCGTATGCAAAAGCGGTGCACGACGTTGAAAATCATGAACTGGGCCTTTTTGCCTATGATATGAGCAGCAAAGACAAAGATCTTTCAATCAGTGAATATTATGCATCCGGCACCCCGCTGGGCATAGTCATGGAACCGGACTACGACTGGGAAGGCGACAAGCTTCCGCGCCATCCTTTCCACAAATCGATTATTTATGAGGTTCACGTAAAAGGCATGACCATGCAGCACCCGGAAGTGCCCGAAGCTATACGCGGCACCTATGCGGCGATGGGTTCAAAGCCGATAATAGACTATCTGCACAAGCTTGGCGTAACGACTCTTGAGCTTCTGCCTGTGCACCAACACATCGACGACCCGTTTCTTGTCGAAAAGGGACTGAACAACTATTGGGGCTACAGCACCCTATCATTTTTCGCACCAGAGATTCGCTACAGCTCAGACAAATCGCCGGGCGGGCCGGTTCGAGAATTCAGGCAAATGATCAAAAACCTGCACAAAGCGGGCATTGAGGTGATCCTGGACGTTGTATACAACCACACCTGCGAAGGTAACCACAATGGACCGACCATGAGCTTCAAAGGCATTGACAACCCCGGTTATTACCGACTGGTCAAAGAAAATCCCCGCTATTACAAAGACTATACCGGAACCGGCAATACGATAAATGTCGTGAATCCACAGGCTTTACAATTGATAATGGACTCTTTGCGCTATTGGGTTCAGGAAATGCACGTCGATGGCTTCAGGTTCGACCTGTGCTCTACACTTGCGAGAGAAATGCACTACTGGAACCAGCTTTCGAGCTTTTTCAACATCATTCACCAGGACCCGATCATAAGCCAGGTCAAGCTTATCGCCGAACCCTGGGATGTCGGCGAAGGCGGCTATCAGGTCGGTAACTTTCCGGTTCTCTGGGCAGAATGGAACGGAAAGTATCGTGATGTGATCAGATCTTTCTGGAAAGGTGACGGCGGCCTCGCAGCAGAGCTTGGTTATCGAATCACCGGCAGTAGTGATCTTTATGAAAATGACGGGCGAAGGCCTTATATGAGTGTAAACTTTGTTACCGCCCACGATGGTTTTACCCTTAAAGATTCGGTTTCTTACAACGAAAAGCACAATCTGGCCAATCTTGAAGACAACCGTGACGGACACAACGACAATCGCTCATGGAATTGTGGCGTAGAGGGCAAAACCGATAACGAAAGAATCAAAAAGCTTCGTGCCAGACAGATGAGAAACCTTATGGCTACACTGTTGTTTTCTCAGGGCACCCCGATGATTTGTGGCGGCGATGAAATTTGCCGCACCCAGCAGGGCAACAACAATGCCTATTGTCAAGACAACCCCATCAGTTGGTATGACTGGCAACTTAGCGAAGAAGCGAAAGAAATGCTTGATTTCACAAGCCTTTTGCTTAAAGTCAGACGCGAACACCCTGCTCTGCACCGCACCAAATTTTTCCAGGGCCGCCAGATTCGCGGCAGTAACATTCGCGACATTATCTGGTACCGCCCTGATGGCGAAGAAATGGACGATGAAGACTGGACAAGCCCCCACACCAGGGGTCTGAGCATGTTTTTATCAGGCACCGGCATTGACGATGTCGACGATGACGGAGTACCGATTCACGATGACAATTTACTGCTGATGCTTAACGCATCCGTAATGGATGTTGAATTTTACACCCCGAAATTCAACGCAAAATGGGAACTTCTCGTTGACACCTTCAACCCCAAAAATCAGGAAACCCACGGCCCTGGTTCGCAAACGACCATGGAAGCCAGAAGCCTTAAGCTATTCATCTGCCGTTGCGAAGTTCACCCTTTGCCCAAACCGGCCTATTGATCTGCCACTTTCTTTTGCCCGTTGTTTTTAAATTCTGCATAGATTCTTGAAGCAACGAAGGCGGTTATGGGTATTGAAAGAACCATGCCGAAAAGGCCGGCAAGCGATCGCACCACTTCTGCGCCGATGAATTCCATGTTCATGATTTTGATAAGCGGAAAATCTTCTCTTTGCATCGCGAACACCAGAATCAGCGACAAAGAAGCACCGGTATAGGCAAGAATCAGGGTGTTAACCATCGTTCCGATGATATCACGGCCGATATTCATGCCGCTGCCAAACAGGTCTTTGTGGCTGTAATCCTGGTTGGCCACGGCTATTTCCTGGATTGAAGAGGCGATTGAAATTGCCACATCCATAACCGCACCCAGGGCACCGATGATGATTCCACTGATAAGTATTCCCTTAAGGCTTATGTTCGAATTCATAACCTGCAAATAGGTACTTTCGTGCCCTGTGTAGCCGGTCAGGTGAAGCAGCTCGGTCGCACCCCAGCCAAAAAAACCGGCAAGAATAACGCCTGAAGCGGTGCCAACTGAAGCCACCAATGCCTTTTGGCTGAACCCGGCAACGAAAATCAAATTGATCACCGTTATAATCAGCGCAGAAATTACCGCCAGCAAAATTGGCGACCAGCCATTCAAAAGAAATTGCGCCATAAAACCGAAAATTATAATCAGAGTGAAAAACAGCGCAAGCATGGCCTTGACCCCGGCTACACCGGCAATCGCGGCAATAAGCACGATAAGCATCATCGAAAGGTACATCAGCTTACGGGATTTGAAAAACTCGTCGATACCGATCAACATCGCACCATCTTCCTGCTTTTCGATTACCGCAAGAACTGAATCGCCCGGTTTGATCGGCAGGCTGTAAGCCGTATTGGGTGAATCGTAATGATCTGCCTGTAAGGTCTGACCGGCATAAGGCCCGGCAAGAATTTCCAGTTCGACGTCATAAATGCGATCTTTACTGCCAGGTTCATTGTTAGGCAATTCAACCATCGAGACAACGCGGGCATTGCTATAAATGCCCGAACTGGTCGCGCCAAAAATATAGTATAGAAGCGCGAACATGAACAACAGACCAGTTATTACCAGCCAGACTTTTCTATCTTTCATCAAAATCTCCGTATCTCTCAACCAGCTACCAAAGCGAATTAGCCACCGCTGCCTCAAGCTGGTCTTCGTTTTTATCTGAAAGCGGAGCAAGAAAATCAAGCCCGCTAAGCCGTTCAATTTCATCGATTGAAGTTATGAATTTCTCGATCGGTTCTTTGCCGGTTACAGTCTGGGGAATCAGGAAAGCGAGGGTTCTGAGGTTACCCTGCTGCTCATCGAAAAGAATCTTGAAAAAAGCGTCAGGAATCTCGATACCGTTTTTAAGCTGCTGAATGTGCTCGTCGAAGACAGGACCGGTAATGACCCAGACGGTTTCGAAATTCTGCGCATACTCGGTTTCCAGCTTTTCAAGCTTCTGCCAGATCTTGCGATTCAGGTCTGGTGATTGTGGACAAATATTTGTCATCAGAAAGGTTTCAAGCTGAGCCTGGCGACCATATTGCGAAGATATCGCCGAATTAGGTGCCATGTGCCCCCGATCATAGCCACTTGATTTGTAATCATCAGGGTCTATGCGTGAAAAAGTGCGAACATCGGTTTTAAAGCCTCTTGGACGCTTGAGATTGTAATTCTTGCTCGAGGCATCGATTTTGTAAGCGACCCAGAGTGGATTTCGCTTTTCTTCGCTGTAACCTGAATAGTAGCCAATATTGTTGAGAACTGTCAGAGAAATCTTGCCGGATTCAGGTTTTCCGCCATAAACCAGGCCGTTGCTTTTTTGCGTTGCCTCACGAAGAGCCGGCTCTACCGGGCAGGCAAAAGGCCCGGTAACCGGCGGTTTATCTGGTGCGCCTTTACGATATTCAAGGTAGTAATAAATGCCGATTCCGATTGCAGTGACAAGAAGAATCAGAAGAATCAGCTGATTTGGGCCTATTCCGCCACGACGCATTTTTTTAGAACTAAACATGGTCAGAACTTTCTACGCCATTTTCTTTGCAGGCACGATTTCGAGCCAGTAATTGTCGGGGTCGGCGATGAAGTAAATTCCCATTTTCGGGTTTTCATAGCAAATGCAGCCCATTTCTTTATGAAGAGCATGAGCAGCTTCATAATCATCGGTGGTAAAAGCGAGATGAAATTCGTTTTCGCCGAGATTATAAGGCTCGGTTCGGTCTCTTAGCCAGGTCAATTCGAGACTGTGACCGGTTGAACCGTCGCCAAGATAAACGAGAATGAAGCTTTTGTCTTCGGCTTCTTTGCGTCTGACCTCTTTAAGGCCTAAAGCCTTCTGATAAAATTCAAGACTTTTGTTAAGGTCGAGAACGTTGATGTTATTGTGATTGAACTTGAAAGCAGGCATATTTTCCTCCTGTATTGCTATTTATTGTGGCTGCACGAAAGCACCTTGCGAACGACATTGCAAACGTCATCTGCGGTGATTTTGTGCTGTTCAAGCATTTGATCGAGACTGAGAGTGCTTTGCACATAGTTGCGCGCCCCGATTCTTACCGGATTACGAAACTCCAGCCCGGCGACAAAGCTGGCCAGGCCTGTTTCACGACGATGATCTTCGAGAACAAACAGTTTGTGCCCTTTTTCGACCATTTTTTTCATAATTTTGTTTTCGTCAGAGTAATGATTAACTGCCACGATTTCAAGGTTAACCTTCTCTTTCGCCAGGGTTTTCTGTGCTTTCAGGGCCTGCACCAGCATATGCGGGCCGCTGACGAAAAGATAATTCACTTCCCGGTTTCGACAGGAAGATTTAAAGACATGCGGGGTGGCAGTCAGAAAGCCATGTTCGGTTTCTGGTATATCGGCCGGGGTTCGATGCAGACGAAAGTAAGCCGGCGTGGTTTTTTGCTGCTCAGCCCATTCAAGAGTCATTCTTTCGATTACATGAACCAGCATTTCTTTGGTTTCAGCCGCATTCAACGGCTCATATATTTCAATTTCGCCCAGTGAACGCATAAGGCCGATATCATTGATTGCCTGATGACTTTTGCCGTCAGTGTAATAATCAGCACCCGAATAATGAGCCGCAAAAATCACCGGCAATTTTTCTGTAATGCAGGCATAAATCTGATCGATGCTGCGCTTGTAGAAAGACGCGTAGGTATTCACCACCGGAACCCGCCCGGTAAGAGCAAGGCCCGCAGCGATAGAACACATATCCTGTTCGCTGATTCCGACTTCGAGAAATCGATTGGGAAACTTCTTCGCCACTTCGGTCAAACGGCATGATTTTTCAAGGTCGGCGTCGAGAATATAAAGATGCTGATATCGGTCTGCAGCTTCAAGCAAAGAAGAAGAAAAAGCCGGGCCGGTCGCAATTGCGTCATCATGAGCCGGTTTCGCTTGCGACTCTTTTTTATTTCGGGTTTGAGCGGTCAGATATTTTTTGAATTCCTCGACGATTTTGGGGTTATCAGTTTTGATAACCAGCTCTTTAACCATCGAAATATACTGGCGATCATCAGGAATCCGGCCATGCCAGATGCCTTCTCTTCTGGGGGTGTCGTGCTTCATTGCGGTAATTTCAGTGCCGCCACCTTTAACGGTTTCGGCGATGATTACCAGAGGTGCGTTGATTCTCATACCCTGCCTGATGGCATTGTCGATCTGCTCGATGCTGTGACCGTCTATGCTCATGCAATTCAGTCCAATGTGGGTGAACACCCTTGACCAGTCATGAGCGTCTTTTATTTCATTCGTCTGACTGTCTGACTGCAGAAAATTGCGGTCTACTATGGTTATACAGTTATTCACGCCAAACTTTCTCAGGCTGAGAAATGCCTCGAACAGCTGGCCTTCCTGCAGTTCACCATCTCCGACAATACTGAAAACCGGCACATCAACATCGGCAGCACGATTAGCGATGGCAACCCCAATCGCTTTGGACAATCCCTGACCTAGCGAACCGCTGTCAGAATCGACCCCGGGCACTGTTCTGTCACAGTGGGCCGGCAAGCCGCCGAGACTTTTGTAAGAAAGCAACCTTTCGACCGGAAAACAGCCACGACCGGCGAGAACCGAGTAAAGAGCCATGGCCGCGTGGCCTTTTGAAAGATGCAGTGAGGCCCTTTCATCGAGAGGCAGCAATGGGTCTTTGATAAAGCGATGATAAATGTAAGTCAGAATTTCCATGCATGAAAAGCTGGCACCAAGCCAGCCATGATCAGCGGCAACAAGACCGGCCAGACAATTCACCCGATAAGCGGCTGCAAGTCGCAGCAGGTCTTCGTTTGTTTCGTCAGGCATTCCGGCAATAATTTCCTGATTTATTAAAAACTGTTGCATGTTGTTTTTTTCCTTTGTCAGTCAGCCTGTGAATAGCCTTCTCGTCCGCTTTTGTTCCATTTAACGATCAAACCGGCTTTTTCAAGTTTACGAAGCGCTTTTTTCACCTCGTTCTTCTTCAGACCGGTTTCTTCAACTATCTCGGCAAAAGTTTTGAAAGCTTCTCGATCGAGTGTGCCAAGCACACGATTGTTTTCGTAAGTTTCTAACAGGCTTAAAAGCTCGTTATGCAGCTTTTTACCTTCTTTGAGAGTAACGGTCTGGGGTTCTCCTTTTCTTGGTCGGTCAACCTTACCATAAGGCAATCTGGCGTTCCAGAGAGTGTCGAATTCGGCCATGAAACTATCGATAACTTTTTGGTGGTCTTTGTAAGCACCGTTAAAAACCATAAGATTTTCAAAGTTCAGATATTCAGCAGAACCAGACCAGTTATAGCTTCCAAGACCCATTTCATTTCCGTTTACGACGAGAGTTTTATGGTGAAGAAACAAACTTAAATAGCTGATTAAAACCGGCTTGTTTTCATCTTTGCTGAAACCGTAAGCATTGCGGCGAAAACGATATCTAACCTGAATGTTTTTCAACCCCATCTCTTGCGCCCTCTGTTCAAGCCAGGGAGCCAGCTTGCTTTGTTCCGGATCTGCATCGTCAAGCTGGGCATGATCAAAAAGCAGTCTGAAAGAAGCTTTTGGGTTTCTCTCTGCAGCACGCAGGATTTCTTCTGCAAGCTCGGCGCGGGTAAAGCTGAACATTGCCAGATCAAGTCTTCCATCGGGCTTTACCCGACGAATCATATTAATCAGTCGATCGTCGATTCTCGTCAATTCAAGTTCATTTACCGGCTCAGCATTGAAATAAACCATTGCATAGCCAGGCACAGGGCTTACTTCGATGTATTTTTCGGGCGTTCCTGGGCCGAGAATAACCGTTGAATACTCGTTCCAGAGTCTGGCAAATTCTTCCTGAAACTGTCTGGCAACGACGGGTTGATCATCGAAAAATACCCGGTTTTCTGCGTAAATCTGGTCAGAAGTGACCGAAATATTGGAACTGCCCGAAAAGCTGCTGTGCGGCACCGGATCATTCGGGCGATAAAAGATGCCGAATTTTTCATGCATGGTACCCCATATGAGCTTGCCATCGTCAAGAGTGGCTTCACGGCCATTACGCCGCATGGCTTCTGCAGTTGAAACCGCAAGCTGAAAATTGAAAGGTTTGTTTTCAGCCCATGCTTCATCGCGAGCTTTTTTAACTCTTTCAAGAATTCGGTCGCGACTCGATGCTGACCAGGTAGCTGCGCCGTCAAGCAGTAGCTTAAAATTGATTTTTCGGTCACGACAAAGCTCGATCATGGCATCGAGCGTTTTATAATCACTCATTGAATACATGGCTATTTTTACGGTGCTGCCTTCTTCAAGATTATAAAGACGATAAAGCAATGCACTCGCGAGAGTGGCCCGACGCTCTGTGCCATCGGGAAATTTTAGCATTCGCTGATTATTCATGGGGCTGAAGCCCCCCTGAGGGCCGTAGTAAATATCGACCGAATCGGTCCAGGCCGGATTAGTGGCAACAAATATCATTAAAAAAAGCTGTATCAGTCTCTTGTTAAAATTTTTCATTCGTCTGCTCCATCAATTTTTTCAAGTTCATCAGTGTCGTTTTCGATACTGTCGAGTAATTCTTCTGCTGAAAGAGCCGGTTTTTCGGCGGCGACTTCAATGATTCGATTATCATCGAGCATCGGATTGTCTACCATCTCAAGCATGCGATTATAGGCTTTTATGCTCTGTTGAAGCCCATCTTTGATTTCCATAAAATGCCTCACCATATCCTGATTTCTGAAAGTCTGATTTTCTTCGATAGTTCTGCTGTACATTTCTTTTATTTCGTTAATTTGTCGCAGCTGATTTTCGATATTTCTCAACTGCTCATTTTCTTTAAGAAGATTGCAGTTTTCTTCTTCAAGTTTTTTTGCGCGCTCACGTAATACTGCAGCCTCTTTCACCCGATCGTTCATGGCCTCGGTTTTGCGAACTGCATCTTTAACTTCGCTTTGCAGGCCATCGATTTCATTCTGCAATTTTGCGATCTCCTGCTGTTTTTCTTTCAATGAATTTTCGAGATTTTGAGATTTTTCACGATGTATGATCGCATCTTGTTCAAATTCTTTAAGATCGCTGATAACCTTTTCAAGAACATCGATCTTCTTGACTCTTTCTTCGAGAGCAGAACGCTTGTCAGATTCTTCCGTCAATCTTGCATTTTTTTCTTCGAGCTGCTTTTTCAAACTGTTTACAGTTGCAAGATTTTCATCGAGTCTGCTTTTGACGCGAGCCAGCTCTTTCTCGACCTCATTTCCTTCGTTAAGCCTGGCTTCAAGTTTAGCCTTCTCATCGGCAGAAGTTTTCTCGACCTGCCGCATGCGTGCATAAGTGAGAAACCAGGTAAAAAACACCCCAAGGGCAAAACCAAGCGCGGGACCCAACAGAAGCAGATATTGATTCATCAGACCTCCAGTTAAAATAACGAAGATATTCGTTATAATTCTTGCACACAACCCTCTTTATTTCCAGTGCAATTATTGCATTTTATCCGTCAGTTTAACGGATAACGCTTGTCGTAAAATATCAGGAGGCTTATATGAACACAGGCTTTTACCAACCAATTTTATGCAGAGCAATTGAACAAAGTCCAATTTATATGTTAGCCTTTAGTTAAAGGAAGCGAGGGGTAATCATGTTTGATTCAAGAGTAAAACTATTGAGTGATTATGCTGAACGTTATCTTGTAAACAGCGAAAAAATCCATAAAGGCGAAGGTTTCTGGGGCAGGTTGATGGCCCTTTTCAGTTCCAATGAAAGAAGTTTTGCATTATCAGGCGCCCAGGGTGAAGATTTGAAAAAAAATGAAACCGAGCTGCTTGAATCTGGCTATGCCCCTTTTTGTGAAATAGACGGGCGACGAATTTATTTTCGTAAAAAGGCTGAAAGCTGCGAAGTCATCATTCGTCAGAATGACCAGTCCTGGGATTTATCAGAATGGGGTTCAGGAAGATCTTTTATCACGCGCCTCATTGCCGAATGCTATTTTATGGTGACCCGTGATGATTTTCGCATCGATGACACCGAGCAGAAGGTCATACACGCTCTGATCGGCTATCTTGAACCCAGTCTCGACGAAATTGTCGAAGCACGCAATATGGTCTACTGGACCCTGATCGAGAACGTAATTGAAGATGATCTTGTAACTGAAGAAGAGAGTGACACTATGCTAAAAATACGTGAAGCTCTGCAGATAAAGGAAGAAGACACCTACGCTTTGCATACCAAAGCGCTTAATGAAAGATATGAGCAGCTTAAGTATGAAACGCACGACGATGAACAAATTGATCTGATGAAACTTGCTAAAATAAGACAGATGGCAGAGAAACTCGGTGTAGACACCGAAAATTTTAATTGATCGAGCAGGATTTTTTATGGATGATTATTCAGCTAATCTGGCATTTCTGAACTCTGACGACCCCGACGAGCAACTGCGAGGTCTTGCTTTCTTCGCTGTTTATGAAGAATCTGAACTGGATGATGAGGTTATAAACAGACTAATCGATCTATCAGAAAACGCGCCCAGTCACATATCTGACATTGCCGGCAACATAATATCTCAGGCAGTTTCAAAGCAGGAGCAGCACGCCGTATCTGAAATGGTTTTAAAAAAGCTTAATGAAGCTGATGAAAGCAAAATCAATCTGCGTGACCTTGAATGGGCAACCAGACTGAATGACGAAAAATTCAAAATCGCGCTTGAAAAATATCTCGACAAGTGCACAGACACCCGACACATCAGCTGGCTGGTAAAAAATCTTCCGAGAAATTACCCTGACCCGCAACAGATACCTTTGTTAAAGACCTTTTTAACCTACAGCGACGATAGAGTCGTTGCCAACACCATCGAAGGTCTCGAAAGCCTTGACAACCCTGAAATCATCCCTATTTTCGCCCAGCTGCTTTCGCACCCTTCGCATCGGGTCAGGTCTGTAGCCGCAGGGGCCATCGCCAGAATCAACCCTGATCAGGCCAGAAATTTTCTTTTCAGCATGCTGAACCAGGACGACCCGGATTCGGTAAAAGCGGCCTGTCACGCAATAAGACACATAAAGGGAAAAGATTTCATCGATCTTGTTCTGCCAATGCTTGAAAATCGGTCAACCCGTGAAGAAGCGGCAAAAACGGTGGCCTGGCTTGCGTATCAGCGCATGGCCAAGCTTTTCACCCTTCCGGTCTTTGCGCATCGAAACGATTTAAAATCAAGAGTAGCGGCGTCAATAATTGAACTGCTTCGCGAACAATGTCGACGCCAGTTTCATCTTTCGGTTGATGACGAGGATTCACCGGAACAGGGAGCATGCCAGCTCATCATCGCCGAGAAAGGCTTGATCGCGCTTTCTCCGGCGATTACAGCCGACAAGGCCGACAAAATTGCCGAAGAAAACAAGCACCGGGGCATAAATTTCTTCACCCGACTTATTTATCGCCCCAAGCCGGAAGAAATAAAGCTGACGCGCTCTGAAGCAAGATACGAGCCATTCTGGCAAATGGTCTGCGAAGCCAGAGTAGATTTTGTAAGAGAAAAATCGATACACCTCGACCTTGAAGACAATGTTTGCGAGCTGAAAATAGGCGACCAGTATTTTAAGGCAGATAAGGGTAAAGCCTTTGTAAATATTGATGAACGGTGCGTAATCAGAAAAGATCATCACCTGTTTATCGATGCGGTAACCGGTGAAAATCGTGAGTTTTCCGAATTGATGAAGGGGGGCTTTTCGAGAATCGCCACAGTCGACGAAATTGCCGATTCTGAATTCAAGCCGGTTCCGGCAAGAATCAAGGCATCGATTCTTGTAAGAGATATGATTTTTGAGACCATGAAGCCTCTGAAAGCGATCGAGATTATTGCCCAGAGCCTGAAGATCGAAAAACTCAATCTCTGCTTCAGACCTGTTTATGTTTACGAATACACCTGGGAAGCCAAAGATACCAATGTTGTTTTCGAAATCGACGGAATAACCGGCAAAATCAGCGAAGGCAGAGTTTTGAAGAAAACTGACATGCCCAACGACCTTATGTCAGAAGCCAATCTTTTTGATATTGGAGCGGATGCAATCGGCCTGGTTGTGCCAGGCGGAGAAATCGCCGCCAAGATAGCCAAAGCCTTTACCAGAAAGAAGAATTAACCCAGGTTAAATTTTCTTCTACCAAGTCAGTGCTCATAGTGCTATAATTTTTTTCCTATTTTTCTAACTGGAGGCTAAGATGAGCATTCTTGGCAAAGAAGCCATTCTTGAAGAAATCAAAAAGGGTCATATTGTTATTGAGCCTTTTAATGAAGATATGCTGGGACCTGCCAGCGTCGACCTGCACCTTTCGAATGCGTTTCGCGTTTTTGTCCATCTTCCCAATGAGCTTAACATGACTGACGATATGGATTTTAAAGCTGCGACCAAGGGCATTCTCGTTCCTGAAGGCGGCACCTTGACCGTTCAGCCCGGTCAAACCGTTCTTGGTATCACCAAAGAAAAAGTAAGTCTCGGCAATGGCCTGTCTGGCTGGCTTGAAGGAAGAAGCCGTTTCGCCAGAGTCGGTCTGCTTGTGCATATTTCTGCATCTTTCATGCAGCCCGGTATCAGCAATCATCAGGTTCTCGAAATATCAAATTTCGGCCCGATTCCGTTGCGCCTGATTCCAGGAACTCCAATTTGCCAGTTCATCTTTCAGCGCTGCGAAAACCCGGGCAAATACCATGGTGTTTTTGCCGGTCAGACTCCTGATAATTTCTGCCTGGGCTGATTTTTACTCTCTGCGCCCCATCATTATGGTTTCGACTCTCTCGAGAGAGGGCGAAAGCAGTTTGTCTGCAATTGTTTTGAGAGTGAAG
>JASURT010000233.1 GCA_030446435.1 Candidatus Ozemibacter sp. | reverse complement strand
TCGTTGCCGGTGATCTGGTGCAAAAGTTCGTTAGAATACCAGCCATCACCTGATGAGGGCTGGGCAAAGAACACCTTTGATCCGGCATGACAAAAAAGCATTGCCAGTTCGTGAGACATGGCACTGGCAATGCTTTTTGCAGGTGCAATCAGAACGCGGCTATTATTTGCCTTTTTCCTGGACCTCAACTTCAAGAGCTCCTGAAGCAATTTCTTCCATTGCGATTTTTACGAAATTTTCATCGTAATCTTCAATAAGTCTTTTTTTGCCGTCTACCAGCATTTTTACGCGGTTTGAAATGGCCATAACTGCGTCATACTTATTGGGGATTCTGTTAGTGATTTCTGTTCTTGAGCGGAATTTCATTATTCAACCTCCGTTGAGTCCAGTTCAGAAGTATCTTCTTCGTCGTCATGAGTGTCATGGCTTTCATGGCTGTCATGAACGACCTTTTTGCCTAGCATTCTCATTGCAGCTGTTTCAGGATTGATAGCCGAAAGAATAACGTGATTGGAATCAGTTACGACAATGGCTCTGGTTTTGCGGCCATAGGTGGCGTCGATCAGTCGGCCTTGCTCTTTGGCATCTTCTTTAAGCCTTTTAATCGGGGCAGAACCTGGGCTGACAATAGCCACAATTCTTTCTGCAACCACAACATTACCAAAACCAATATTAAGCAGGTCGGCTTTCATCTTCTGCTCCTATTCAATATTCTGGGCTTGTTCGCGAATCTTTTCGATTTCGCATTTAATATCGATTATAAGCTGTGAAACAGCAACATCACTTATTTTACTGCTAAGAGTATTAGCTTCGCGATTCAGTTCCTGGACCAGAAAATCAAGCCGCCGGCCAATTGGTTTGTCTGAATCGAGAATATTTGCAAATTCTTTAAGGTGACTTCTCAGCCTTGTGATCTCTTCACTCACATCGGTTTTGTCGACCCAGATCGCGATTTCGGTGTTGAGTCTCGATTCTTCGACACCGGCTTTGTTGGCCAGTTCATTGATGCGTTCGGTGAACTTTTCGATGAAGTGATTTCGAAACTCGGGAATTCTGCTTTCAATTTCGTCAATTGTGCGGGTCAGAGTCTCGCTTCTTTGTTTCAGGTCTTCTGCGAGATTGCTGCCTTCACGCTCCCTCGAGGCGATAAAATGATCAAGAGCTTCGTTCAATACCGGCTCGATGCGCTTCCACATCTGATCATTATCGATTACTTTAGCATCGACTTTCATAACACCAGGAAGAGATAGAAGGCCGTCAAGCTGAAGCGGCAACTCTTTGCCAATATCAGCCGACAATTCTTCGTTCAACGAAACCAGTTTTTTAAGAAGCGGCTTGTTGATAATTACATCCTGATTTGGGTTATAGTCTACTGCTTCAAGGTGAAGGTAAACTTTTCCCCGTGAAATTTTATTGCTTACCTGCTTGCGAACCAGCCCATCAACCCAGTTAAAACCATAAGGAAGATGCAGATCGATTTGCAGAAAGCGGTTGTTGACAGACTTAAGCTCGACGCTGATGCGTCCAGCCTCGTCAGTAAAGGTTGCGCGTCCAAAACCGGTTAGACTTGAAATCATAGTGCAAAATTATATCGTACAAACCATTTTCTATCAACATTTGTTTTTTATTCAAAAAATCAGCACCGATGTTCGCGGCATAATCTTCATGCAGCTATACAAAAGCTCGCTCCCTTTTCATTAAATCTAATAGGCCCATTCAATGCCTCGGTAACTCCATCAATCGATTGAAAAGACTCGTTATTCGAAAACTATTTCCCTGCATTAACAAAATCGTTAAATGTCAGGCCAATGTCTTTGGCAATCTGGCGTAAAAGAATCGGCGAAATATCTCGACCTTGATGACAGGGAACCGTTGTTTGTCTGCCATCTTTATGGCGGAATTGTTTATGAGAGCCCTTTTGCCTAATCTCCACAAAGCCGAGGTCATTTAGAAGTTTAATAACTTCTTTGGCTGTTAATACTGGACCACCAATCACCTCAAGCCACCTTCACGCTTTGAGTGCCGATAAACTCGGAATCAACAGGTGGTTCTCCATCTTCAAGAATCAATTCGACTACCTCTTTGAGGTTATTATTTAATTCATCAAGTGTTTCGGCCTGAGAATGAGCTCCTGGCAAGCCAGGAATGTAGCCAACATAGAGCCCGGTCGATTTGCACTTTTCAATAACAGCGGTAAATATATGCATAAACGTCCCCTCTGTCAGTTTCGTTATTCATAATTGATCATGATAACACGAATAATGCGTTTCCCCAAAATTCCGATCTTTATGATGTATTGCCAAAACCATCGTCATTTTCAAGCCAACTAAATTTACAATTTTTAAAGATTAGTTTGCAAAACCTGTTTGCTTTAGTAAAATTGCTGATATGGAAGGATCTGAAACAATAATATTTGATAGTCATTGTCATCTCGATCGCTTTCCGAAAGAAACAAAAGTCAGAGAGTTGATCGAAAGAGCGGAAACAACGGGGGTAAAATATTTTTTTGTGCCCGGAGTAACCGGTTTTCCCGCTCGCATCGGCGAACTTGCCGAGTTCCCGCAGATTATTACGGGCTGGGGCGTTCACCCGGGCTACACCGAAGATTTCCACGAAAACTGCTGCGAAGAAATGGCGATTGCGCTTAAAGCTTCTGTTTGCAGAGCCATTGGAGAGTGCGGCCTCGATCGGCGCTTCAGAGTCAAGTTCGAAAAACAGCTTGCAGCTTTTCAGTGGCAGATCGATCTTGCCCGAGAAAGCGGCTTGCCTTTGGTTCTTCATCTTGTCGGGCATTACGATGTCGCTTTGAAGATGCTGAAGCAGGCGGGCCCAAAATTGAAATTCGTGCTGCATTCTTTCTGCGGTTCGTATGAGGTGGCTTCGCAATTTCTTGAACTCGATGCGTATATTTCTTTTTCAGGCTCGATCTTTAAAAAAAATCACGATGATATTGACAGAATTTTGAATCTTGTTCCGGAAAATCGTCTTTTGATCGAGACCGACAGCCCTGATCAGAAACCTGATTTCTGCCCCGGAAAACTCAACGAACCGATTAATTTACCGGAAATAGCGAGAAGATTGGCAGCGGTTCGTGGTATATCTTTCGAAGAACTTTGTAGCGTTACCCTCAAAAATTGCCGAATTTTATTCATGCCCTGAGGAGAAAATCATTGGATAACCGTTTTCATCGAACCGAACTGCTTCTTGGAGAAAAGGCCATGGCCAGTCTGAAAGACGCTCATGTCGGGGTTTTTGGCCTTGGCGGCGTGGGTTCTTATGCCGCAGAAAGTCTGGCCAGAGCCGGGGTCGGAAAGTTGACCCTGATTGATTTTGATTTCGTCGGGGTTACCAATATAAACCGACAGAACATTGCTTTAAGCAGCAGCGTGGGTCAGGCCAAAACAGCAGTAATGGCAGAAAGAGCAGCTTTGATAAATCCTGATTGCATTGTCGATGCCAGGCAGGAATTCTTCTGCGAAGACAACAGTGATGCCTTGCTTGATCTTGGTTATGATGCGGTAATCGATGCCATCGATTCTTTCAATCCTAAAATCAGACTTATTGTAGAATCACTCAGAAAAGGCATTCCATTGTTTTCGGCAATGGGTGCGGCAGGAAAAATAGACCCATCGATGATAAGGGTGGGGGATATTTCAAAATCCACGATCTGCCCGCTGGCCAAGAGAGTTCGAAAAAGATTGCGGGCTTTCAACGTTCATAGCGGATTCGAGGTCGTCTATTCCATCGAGCCGCCAATTTTGCCTTTCTCGCCCGAACTGATCGATAAAGAAAAGAAGGAATTCACCATCGACCGTGGCCGGGAACGCATGATTCAGGGTTCTATCAGCTATCTGCCTGCCATATTCGGTCTTACCCTTTCGGGTCTTGTAATTCAGAAAATTACAGGTTTTTCGACAGCCCGGCAAACTCCCGCCGGAGCCAGAGAGAAAGGCACCAGCTATTTTGCCTGATTCAGCCCTGATTAAAGGCTGAATAATTTCAGAAGTGTCTGCGGTGATATGTTTTCGGGGCGGGCTTTCGCGTCGATGCCAAGCATTTCAAAACGCTGGGCCCAGTCGACATCTGAAAAACGCTTTTTAAGAAGCGAAAGCGCCATTTTGCGGCGTTGTGAAAATATCACCGAAATCATCTTCAGAGCCTGAAGACGTGTGCTCTTTTCTGCTTGCGTCAGCTCGACCGGTTCGATCACAAGAATTGTGCTGTTTATTTTGGGCCGGGGTTCAAAAGAAGAAGGCGGAAAAGTCGAGCCAACCCAGGCTTTGGCGAAAAACGCCACCAGAACCGATAAAAAGCCGTAGTCGGGCTGATTTTCGCCGGCAGCTGCTTTAAGCGCAACTTCTTCCTGCAGTAAAAATACCATTCTTTCAGGTTTTGGGCCCTTTTCAAGAAAACGTCTGATGATTGGAGTGCCGCAATAGTAAGGCAAATTGCCGCAGACAAGCAAAGGCTTGTTTACCTGGGGTAGCTGGTCCTGATCAATTTCGAGAAAATCGCCCCAGGCTATTTGGGCTTCAGGGAATTTCTGCGTCAATATGGGTTGCATACGCTGATCTATTTCAAACAGCTGCAGATCAGCCCCGGTTTGTTGCAGGCGCTCGGTAAGCGCGCCCATTCCCGGACCTATTTCCCATATCTGGTCTTGTGGACCGGCTGACAACCTTCTGACGACTTCTTCAGGTATTCTTTCATCGATGCAGAAATTCTGCCCCAGTGATTTTTTGGCCGAAACTAAGTGCTTACTCTTCATCGCTGTCTGCATTCTCTGTCCAGAAATCATCGAGTTCAGAAGCGTGGGTAACGGTTTCGTCTCTGACGATGGCAAAATATTCCGGTCTCAGTGACTTTTTTAAAGAATTGCCGGTTATATCTTTCAATACTTTTACGGTCATTTCGCGGCGGGCCAGGCTTATATCTATTTCATCATCGACACTGACTTCACGTGTGGCTTTGGCGGCCACCCCGTTCACTTTTACCAGACCGCGCTTGCATGCTTCTGTGGCCAGAACTCTGCGTTTGATAAGACCGGTTACCTGCAAATATTTATCTAATCTCATTTTTCAGCTTCCGCCTAACTTGTTGATTCACGGGCATTATAGCAGAAAAAAAGGTTCGACGCGAAATCGCGTCGAACCTTTTTTATCGGCTTTGCCGTCAGATTTCAGAGATTGTCTGAGGGTGTCTGATTACATGAGCTTTATTGTTCAAGCCTTTCAGGAAAGACATCCAGATTTCTTCCTGAATATCCTGTCTGAGTTTTTTCTTGAGCATCGAAACCACATCCGGAGTCATTGTAGCTGGTGAACCAGGTGTTTCTTCGGCATCCAGATAAGCAATAACGTAACCATAAGGGGTTTTTACCGGTTCGGTAAATTCGCCTTTGTTAAGTTGCCATACCTGCTTGTCAAGAGCCGGTGAAAGCTGACCCTTTTTAACCGGAGGAATGAGACCGCCGTTTATTGATGAGCCTGTGTCGATCGAATATTTCCGCGCCAGAAGGGCGAAGATTTCACCTTTTTTAAGTCTTTCATACAGTTCATTGGCAACTCTTTCTTCGTTGACGATGATCTGTCTGATCTTTCTTGTCGCCGGCTTGTCGAGCTTGTCTTTGTTAGCTTCGAATTCTTT
>JASURT010000232.1 GCA_030446435.1 Candidatus Ozemibacter sp. | reverse complement strand
TCGGCAAAATTGGCTGATTCTTCTTTGTCCATCATCGGTGCTGATTCAAGCGCCATTGCCGTGGGTGCTGGTGCGCCAAACTGTGGAGCCGGCGCGGATCTCGAAAGTTTCATCGATTTTCTTCTTACCGCGAAATGAAAATTCAGAAAATCGTTCTGAATGCTCCAGGGAAGCTGTGGGTAGCTTCTTGAAGGAATTGAGTGAAAACTGTTGAGATTGTTTCTCCAGCAGTAAAGTCTGGTGTGATGATTGGTAAAGGTCGGGTTAACATAATTGCCGTCATGGTAAAAGAAGTTGAAACCCTGCATCCATGAATGGTCGGCGAAGGCATCCAGACTGGCGTCATACATTGCGGCCAGCATTTCGATTGCTCCGGCTTCTGCTTCTTCACCAGTGATTTCAATTTTCCAGGTATCTTTTTGTCCGGGTTTCAACTTAGAGCTCATGTGAGCAAACTTGAGTTTGAGGTTTTTGTTTTCCCAGTTAACCGGAACATATTGCACATGGTAGTATTCACGGTTTTCTTTGATCTGCATAACCCTGATGTTGAATCCGCCACGCATATCTTCAGTGACCGGAATTTCAATGTCGACCTTGTTTTCTTTCGGGTCGGTCCAGAAAGCTTTTAACAGCTTACGCCTGTGTTCTACCTCAATGTATGCGGGACCCTGATCATAACCGGTTGCCCAGAAAGCTTTCAGGGTTGAACCCGGTTGCAGATTTCCGCTGGTGATGTGAAAGAAGAAAGGAATTTTAATGGCGAAATTCTTGCTTTTTGAATTTATTACCATCAGGTTGTGAATCGATTTAACCGGGTTGTTATAGCGGTCACGGCTTTGGGCTTTAACTCTGTAAGCACCTTCGGGCAGCTTGATTTCAGTGCTGAAGCTGCCATCGATCGAAGTGTTGAAGTTTTTCTCGAAAACCACTTTGCCTTCTTCCCAGGTTTGAATACTCGATCGATCGGTTTGTCTGGCAAAAATGCTGTTTGAATAAGGTTTGCGATGAGCACGGTCAGGTTGCTTCAGTTCGTAAATCAGAAACGAACCCGCACCTGGCAAGCCCTTGCCATCAAGGGTTTGGGTCGATATTATCAGGTTGAAATTTTGCTCGGCTTCTGCTGTGGTTGGGGCCATAATTCCCATGGCCAAAGCTGTGTAGCCAATGCGCACTACCTGTGAATCAGATCTGGTTTCACCAGTGCTGTCGGTCACGTCAGCATGAACCGTGTAATGAAAAACCGGTTCAGTAGCCGGGTCAACCGAGCGGTCGGGCAAGGCGTTGAATCTTATGAAAAATTCACCATCTTTGCTGGTAACCGTTGTTCCATGAGCTATTTCCTGTGATGAGCCGGTGTTAAAACACCACCAGCACCAGGGAGGGTATCTGACTTCCCTGACCACACGATATTTAACCTGTGCCCCGTCTATTTTTGCGCCTGTATAGGCCAGGGCGTGCCCGGTCAGCTGCACTTCCTTGTTAAGCTGATAACTCTGGGTTGGTGTGTCGATGTCTACTTTGAATTTGGGGCGCTTGTATTCTTCAATTCTTATGTTCGTCTGGCCGCCGTAAGTCTGGGCTTGTATGCTGTATCTGCCGGTCAGTCGATCCTGTGGAGCGGTAAAAGTTCCTGAGAAAGAGCCAAACTCGTTGGTGGTGAAAGTTTCGTTTTTTACTTCCTGATAGTTCGGATCTCTGAAAGAAACTTTGATCTTTGTATTTGCAATCGTTTTGTAATCATTGTCAGATGTATCGTAACTGGAAACGATGCCTTTGAAGTAAACGGTCTGACCCGGCCTGTAAATTGCCCGGTCAGTAAAAAAGTAAACCTGGGTATTACTGTTGTAAGGGCTTCCTGAATAAGTGTGAAAATCGTAATTGCGATAAATCTGGTGCCCTTTGTGTTCGGCCATGAAAAAGCCGCTGCCACTTTTGGAACTGAAGCGGGCGATACCGTCCTTGTCGGTTGACGAGCTCATTAACTGGCGCCAGCCTTTGTTGTATTCGTGAACATATCCCTTGACCCTGATGTCTTTCATTGGCTCACCGGAAACGCTGTTAACCACGAATACTTCGGTGTAAGGATGACGTTTTCGCAGAGTCATGCCCAGTTTGGACACGATTATCGGGGTAACGAGAAGACAATTCTGAGCCTGCTTGAAATCCTGGCGAACGCTTGCGCCAAGATAATATAACCCGGGGGCGACATCAGGCATGTTTACCCATGCTTCACAGGTTTTGTGTTCTTTGCCGGGGTCCAGATCTGCACTCCATTCTGCTGAGTAATCGCTGTTGAAAATCTTTTCGTAATCATCCCAGCGAATGTCATCCGGAGAATAACTTTCTTTTTGAAACAGGCTTTCTTCTGAACGGTTATAAAGTCTGAAATAGGCTTTGTTGACGTTTCTGAACGAAACCATGATGCGGGAGCCTTTGGGAAGCAATACTTTTTCGCCTTCGACCGAAAGGCTTTTGCTTAGAACCTGATCTTTAACATTTTGACAGATTGCGGCCCCAAAGCTTTCAGGCCATCTTTCAAGACCTTTTTCCGCCATTTCAAGCGCTTCAACATATCTGCTCTGACTCAGAAGTTCTTTGGCAATGTGCCCGATTGCTGTGGCTGAATATGGATGATCACGGTTCGCTTCTGCGAATTTCTGCAGTCTCGCCATATATTTTTCGGCGATGTTGTCGCCGACAGCCGTGCGCTTGACCCACAAAATTCTCATCAGATCGTTGTCGAGCATTGCGTCTCGATTGTCAGAATTCTGATTGTGCTTTAAAAGCCGCTGCAGAAGTTTCACCGCTCTGTAGTTACAGGAATCTTTATCTAAAACTTCTGGTGTCCAGGCTAAAAACTCTTTCATCGAACCCATGGCGGGTGAATCTATTTCGATTTCAAAGGCCCTGACCGGCTTGGCTGCACTTTGATCGTCGACCATATAGAAAAACAGTGCTTCGTGAGCGAAAAAGTCGAAAAGGGTGGGCCGAAGTTCGATAGGCTGGTTGCCGAATTCAAGAAATCCTTCAAGCTGTTTCAGACTTTCATTCTTCAGAAAATCTTCCTGGGCAAGCACGTTTTCGTAAAGATCACCGATATGCCCGAAAAGCTTGGGTAAATCCCAGGTGGTGAAATCTTTTTCATCGAGACCCTCGGTGCGCGAACGATTCATGAAACGATAACGGTTGCGTGAATAATAATGCCAGTACCATTTGGCCAGAATTATTTTCAGCAGAGGCTTAACTTTTGCGTCGGCATTTTTAATTTCTTCTTCTAGTCTGATAATCTTTTCTTCAGGCTTGTTTCCCTGAATATTGCCTTCCATCACGATTTTTTCGCAAAGGGCTTTAACTGCATCAGTCATATCTCCGTCCTTAACTGCCATTTCATAGATGGGTTGCAAATGCTCTATAGCAGTTTTGGGCAGCCCTTTCGACTTTGCTTCTTTGACCTTTTTCCATAAGTCATTTCTGGTTTCTGCCTGTGCTGCAAGGGTACAGCAAAGCAGAAGCGTCAATAAAAAGCAAAAAGACCTGAAATATCGTTTCATTTGAGCCTCCTGAAAGATTCCTGAATTATTTTTCCTAACGTTTTGCTTCAGGGTTGGATTTAGATAATCCTTCTGTTCTTTGTCAGCATTTTAACCCGAAAAACTGACAAGGTAAACAAACAGTCAGCAAAAAAATAAGGGCCATCTCCGTAGAGATGACCCGAGTCTGCAATAAATGCAGGGAGGGCTTACAAAAATAAAAGTTTACCAGAAGCCGTTGAGCTTCTCTTTGGCCTTCAAGGCCGCGCTGGTATTCGGGTAAAGATCGATTGTCTGCTGATAATAGTATTTTGCGTTAGAATACTCGCCCATCATTTCATAGCATTCGCCGGCTCTGACAAGCGCCTGGGCAGAATACTGACCGTTGTTGGGGTAAGCCTGCTGATACCAGGTGTAATGACCGGCGGCTTTTTGAAAATAAATCCGATTCGCGGCATTCAGACGAGCATATTCATATTCGCAGTCTGCCATGACGTAAATGCTGCTTCCATAAAGTTCTGAGCCGGGAAAAGTTGCCTGCAGATTCTCGAACTGGCGAATAGCATCGAGATAATTCTTCTGCTGCATTCTTGCCTGACCTTTCCAGAAATAAGCATCGTCAGCGTAAGAAGACGAAGGGTATCGTTTCAGAAGTTCGTCGAAATAGCTGATCGCTTTGTTGGTATTACCTGATACCAGGGCAGAATGGCCGCGATTATAAAGTTCGTAATCAGAAATATAATTGTCATTGCCGGGATAAGATGGCGGAATAGGGTTTCCGGGCGGGTAAGTCGGCGGAACGGGATAGGTTTCGCCGTTGTTCTGCAGATAATTCAGGCGTTCGAGAGCCTGAGAGTAAAAGCCAGAGCCAGGGTAATTGTAAACGATCTGCTGATAAGCCATGATGGCATTGTTGCGATCGCTAACCTGCTCATAGGTCCTTCCCATTACATACCAGGCATCGTCAACCAGTTCACTTGTGGGAAATCGGTTAACAAAGTTTCTGAATTCATTGATTGCGCCATAGTAATCTGTGGTTTTGACCATACAGTAACCCACATAATAAGCGGCACGGTGAGCTTCAGAGTAGTGGCTGTACTGACTGCTGACTCTGCGAAAGAAGGTTATTGCATTATAAAAGTCATTCAGGCGTCGATAAGATTCGCCGGTAAGATAACAGGCTTCTGCTGCACGATAATCATAGGGATATCGGTCGAGAAGTTTGCGCAGATACTGAACCGCATTATAAAAATTGCCCTGAGAGAAGGCGCGTCTGCCGGTTGAATAAAGATAGTCGGCCGACTCATATTGACCTTGACCCGGATACCCCGGGTTGGTTGGGTTCGTCGGGTTACCGGGCCATGACGGCGGAATCGGGTTAGTCGGTGGTTGCTGCGGATAGTTGGGTTGTCCCGGCCATGAATCGACTCTGATCACCTTATAGAACTGGTCAACCAAAGGATTACCTGAACTGAGGGCCATGACTGAATTAGTCAGGGCAAACAGAAACAGAAATGAAACCGTTAAAATCTTTGCAAATCTCATAGTCACTCCAATCAATTGAAAGGATCGTAGGGGTTGGTTCCGCCGTCACCGGGATTTACCGGGTAAGAGCCGTCATTGGCAAGATTCGACGGAAACATGATTTCGATAGGAATATGAATGTTATAGTTATCTTCAAGCTTGTAATCATAGCCTTCGAGGGTCACCCAGAAGCGGACTCCCTGGTAGCCTGAAAGACTCCATTGTTTATAAGTATCCCAGGGGATGAATATGCCGGTAAAGCCTGCGGGCTTGCTTTGAAATTCCTGACCTATCATCGCTGTAGTTCTTAAGGTCTTGCGTTCGTAGCCTTTAAGCATATTTGGAGTAGAACCCGCTGCAGTGCTGCTGTTTTGAATTATGGCATCCCTGATATTGCCGTTCATGGCGGTGGCAGAATCGAACATCCAGCCTAGACGAGTGAAGGGCCGGCGTTGTAGTAATTAGCGGTTCGACCACTGTTATAGGAATCGGCAAAGGTGCGATAGGTGTACATTTTTGTGAAATAGATTTCATCGCCACGGGTTTCGTAATATGAAACCGAGGTGTTGTAAGAAACACCCGCCTGGTATACG
>JASURT010000231.1 GCA_030446435.1 Candidatus Ozemibacter sp. | reverse complement strand
TTCAATGGTTTCGCGGTTAAGCAAGCGTAAAATCATGGCTTGCAGATCATTATGGACCCAACGGCGAAGAGGCGCGCCAAAATGGGTTTTGGGCCGATAAATAACTTCGTGGGGCAGATACTTTTCCATGGCCTTTTTAAAGATGGCCTTGCCCTGGGTGAATGTTTGTTTGAAATCTACCGGTATGCTGGTGGCGGCATTGACCAGATCGATGTCAAGCAAAGGAACCCGGGCTTCAACCCCGTATCTCATGCAGGTCTTGTCTGTATAATTAAGGTTATGATCGGGTAAGAAGAACTTTGTATCGAGAAAAAGCATCTGGTTGATGGCATCTGTTTCAGCGGCTATTGTTTCAAGGCCATTAATGAATGGCTGTTCGGTTAATTCTGCAAAAGCTTCTTCTTTGATTGAATCTGCGAGAAGGTCATAGCGTAGCTTGTCCTGAGACCATTTATAATAGCTGAAAAGCCGCTGTTGCTGGTTTAGATCAGCATTTTGCAATACCTTTACCATACGGCGCATTGTGCTGTTGCGTACATCGAGGGTGCGGGTACCCAGTGTTTTTAAAAGTTTGCGCAGGGGGGCTGGTATGAGGTTCCAGACAAAGTCGGTTTTCATGGCCAGATGTCGGCGATAGCCGGTAAAAATGTCATCGCCTCCGGCGCCTGACAACAATACTTTTATGCCATCCTTGCGGGCTTGTTCAGCGATAAACATGGCGTTCACAGGTGCCGGATCAGCCTGGGGTTCATCGAGAAACCAGATAAGTTCAGCCAGCCTTTCTATCAGCTGTTCGGGTTGCACCACAATTTTGCATAGGTCTAAGTTCAGATGTTTTGCGACCTTTTCAGCATAGGGAAGATCTTGCGGACAGCCCTCGTTATCGGCCTCATCGTCAAAGCCAATTGAGTAGCAGCGAATTTTCTGGTCGGGCATGTGTTTTCTCATCATGGCGACAATGGCGCTCGAATCAAGGCCGCCAGAAAGAAAAGCCCCGATGGGCACATCTGATACAAGCTGCCTTTTTACCGCATTGGCTACAAGGTTTTCAACCGATTCGGTCAGTTCTTCCTGTGAAAGTTTCGAGCCTGTGCCGTTATAGGGCAGATTGTAGTAAATCCACTTTTTTATGATTTTGCCTTCAGACAGAATGCATGCTTCTCCGGCAGCGAGTTTGCTGACGTTTTTAAACATCGTTCGCGGCGTGGGGCACCAGATAAAGGCGAGATGCCTGTTGACTGCAACGGGGTCAATGTCACGCCCAAGTTCTTTACAGGGTAGCAAACCCTTGATTTCAGAAGAAAATAAAACTCCAGAGCCGGTTTGGGCCAGGTAAAGAGGCTTAACCCCAAGTTGGTCACGGGCGATGAAAAGCTGGTTTCTGTTTTTGTCGAAAAGGGCGAAGGCAAAAACGCCATTCAGCAGAGAGAGCATGTTTTCGCCTTCTTCTTCGTAAAGATGAAGAAGAACTTCAGTGTCTGAACGGCTTTTGAATTTATGTCCTCTGTTCAGCAAATTCTGCCGTAATTCATGGAAATTGTAAATTTCGCCATTGAAAACTATCTTCAGACTGTCGTCTTCATTGCTCATAGGTTGATGAGCATTGGCAGAAAGATCGATGATTGATAACCTTGCCTGGGCAATGCCGGTTTTGCAGGCTGGCTCAAAGTAGATTCCGCGGTCATCAGGGCCCCGATGATCCAACGCTGAAATCATGCTTTCAAGCAGCTCTCTGCTGAAGGCTCCAGAAAAACCAGCTATGCCACACATTTTGCGTCACCTCAGCCAAACAGTTTGGAAATTCCGAGAAATTCAAGAGCTTTGCCCAGATCTCTTTTCAGCAGGGAAGGGTCATACATATAGGCTTTGCGTCTGGCGAATCCGCGCCGAGCCAAGTTGAAAAGATTTGAATTGTGCTGATGAAAGACTTTGGCCGCATTTTCAGCAAGTTGATTGAACCTTTCGAATTCAATATTGAGCAACCTCTTTTTGGGGTTTCTGAAAAACAGGTCTTTGGGGTTTGTGGTTAAAAAGTGCTCAAGCGAAGGTTTGGGGTCGAGAAGGCCAAGCTCGACGCCCTGGTCGAAAAGTTTGGTGCGGGGAAACGGGTTGTAAACGCCGAGCCCGCCGTAAAATGGCTTAACTTTTTTTAGAAACTTCATGGTCTTGCCGATGTCTTCTTCGGTTTCGTCTGGCAGACCGATCATGAAGTAGCCGGTCCAGAACAGACGATGCCTGTTAAGCATTTCAGCGGCCTTCAAAACCTGGTCGAGAGTAATGTCTTTGTCAGTTTCTTTAAGAATCTTTGCTGAACCAGATTCAATGCCAAGGGCAACCTGGGCGCATCCGGCTGATTTCATCGCTTCTAACAGCTCTTCATCGAGTAAGTCTACCCTGGTAGTGCAGTTAAAGGTAATTTTGAACGGTAGTTTTTTGAAAGCTTCGCATAAATCGAGAACATGTTTCTTTTTAACCGTAAAAGAGTCGTCTTTGATCGAAAATTGCGTCGTGCCATAGGCTTTGTGCACTTCAAGAATTTCTTCGATCACCGAGGCAACACTTCGGTAACGCACCCTCTTTTCCCACATGTGAAAACAATATGAGCATCGGAAAGGGCAACCGCGCGAGGTGAGAATTATACCCATGTCTTCTGATGAGTAGTTTTCAGGGTTGAGCAGTGCGCTGCGATCTGGTAATGGAAGCGCGTCAAGATCGTTGGCAAAGGGTCTGTCAGGATTATGGACTATTTTGCCGCTGTTTTTCCAGCTAAGACTGCCAACCTGAGAAAAATCGCGTTTGCCTTCGATGGCTTCAAGCAGATCAGGAAAAGATTCATCACTTTCACCGCGCAGAACGAAGTCCACTTCCGGAATCTGCATGGTTAGATCTGGCATGGTGCTGGCATGGGCGCCGCCAACCAGTATCGGAACCTCTGGAAGCAGCTCTTTGCAGAACTTCGCCGTTTGAATTACCGAGCCAAATTTTGTCGTAAGCGCGGTGATGCCGATAAGGTCTGGATTTTGTTGCCTTATAAGTCTGCGCATCAGTTGCCAGGTTGGGTGGTCTGCATCATTCAATGCGCTGACATAGTTGGTGTAGCTTTCATATTCTTTGCTGAAGTCGAGAGAACCTTCTTTGGCTTCAGCTGCATCCATATCGAGAATCTTGCATTCATGGCCGGCTTTTTTGGCTGCTCCGGCCACGTAAGTCAGTCCTAGTGGGAAATAGAGGCTGAAGATTCCGGCAAAGCTTTTAAATGGTGGGTCGATCAGTAATATTTTCATGAGTTTTTACCATATTCCGCATGTGTCGATGACGATTTTGGGTTTAAGAAGCTCTTTGTCTATCTTTTTGAAAGGCTGGTGACTGACGAGAAGCACAAGAATATCAGCCTGCTTGATAACATTTTCGGCTTCGAAAAGCTCAAACTCTGCATGTTCTTTTATAAAGGGTTCGCAGACCATCAGTCTGCCAAGTTTTGCAGCCTTTACCTGTCTGGCAATTTCCATCGCCGGTGATTCACGCAGATCATCGATGTCTTGCTTGTAAGAGAGTCCAAATAAGCCGATTACCGGGTCTTTGAGCCGATCAGCCGCTTGTTTGATACGATTGAAAACAAAACCTGGTTTAGCATCGTTTACCAGTCTGGCAGTCTTGATCAATCTGGCTTCGTCTGGGCAGGTATCGACGATGAACCAGGGATCGACAGCGATGCAATGGCCGCCTACGCCGGGGCCAGGTTTGAGAATGTTTACTCTGGGGTGCAGATTGGCCAGTTTTATCAATTCCCAGACGTTCAGACCAAGGCGATCGCAGATAATCGATAATTCGTTGGCAAAAGCAATGTTAACATCGCGAAAACTATTTTCGACCAGCTTGACCATTTCTGCAGTGGTCGCATCTGTCAGGTGAATTTGCCCTTTTACGAAAGTGCTGTACAAGTCTTTGGCTTTTTGCGCCGACTCTGCATTTATGCCGCCAATTACCCGGTCATTTTCGACAACTTCTCGCATAATTTGCCCGGGCAGAACTCTTTCCGGGCAGTGAGCGATGAAGACATCTTTCCCCGGAACGAATCCGGCGGCTCTGACGATTGGGGAAATAATGTTCATGCAGGTTTCTGGTGGTGATGTAGATTCGAGAATAATCAGATTGCCTGATTGAAGAACCTTGCATATGGATTCAGTAGCCTTTTCTACAAATGACATATCTGGCTTTTTGTCATTTTTGAATGGGGTTGGTACCGCAATTATAAACACGTCAGATGGCTCTGGCGCTGTTCTTGCACTGAGTCTGCCCGCCTGAACCGCCGCTTTAACAAAAAGATCAAGGTCGGGTTCGGCGATGTGAATCTTGCCATTGTTGATGGTTTCGACAACCTTTTCGTTAACGTCCACGCCGAGTACTGAAAACCCTTTTGCGGCCATGATTGCACTTGTGGGCAGGCCTATGTAACCCAGGCCGCACACACATATCTTGATTGAACTATCCATTTGTTTACCTGCATTGATTTGTTTTCTGGCAATGTACCAAAAATAGAAAACTATAACAACTTAAAACCCGTGCGATTGGCAGGGACTCTAAACCAGGCTCTCTGTTGATGATTTTTTTTTGATGAAAACGGCTTAAAAAGGGCTTGTCGGTAGAATTTTTACCGGATGGCTGGCTTTTCAGACTATTTCAACTTATTTGTTTTGTACCCCAAAAGCTTTTCTGGACGGTGTTTGTTGGCATGGTTGAGCTTTCTGAAAATAAAAAGAAAAATTTACTTGACGCAAAAATTAAAGTCTGCTAATATATTCAAGTCTTAAAGCGAGGTCAAGCCTCGGGGCGTGGCGCAGTTGGTAGCGCACCTGGTTTGGGACCAGGGGGCCGCTGGTTCGAGTCCAGCCGCCCCGACCGTAGAAGTTCATGCGGGAATAGCTCAGTTGGTAGAGCGCCACCTTGCCAAGGTGGATGTCGCGGGTTCGAGTCCCGTTTCCCGCTTTCTTTATCTCTAGTTGCGCCAGTAGCTCAGCTGGATAGAGCAGCAGCCTTCTAAGCTGCGGGCCAGGGGTTCGAGTCCTCTCTGGCGCGATGAAGATGGGCTTTTAAGGTCGTTGTCTTTATATGGACAAAGTAGCACAATGGTAGTGCACAAGATTGTGGATCTTGCGGTTGCGGGTTCGAGCCCCGTCTTTGTCCCTGACTGCGCTTGTAGCTCAACTGGATAGAGCGACGGACTTCGGATCCGTAGGTTGAGGGTTCGAATCCTTCCAGGCGCGACTGGAGAAAAAATGCACGGGCCGCTAGCTCAGGGGTAGAGCATCTGACTTTTAATCAGAGGGTCGTTGGTTCAAATCCAACGCGGCTCACTTACAAACGGGCACCGACGAGAGTCGGTGCCCTTTGGACCATTAGCTCAGCTGGTAGAGCAACTGACTCTTAATCAGTGGGTCACAGGTTCGAATCCTGTATGGTCCACCGAAAAGGAATTTCAAAAGTCCTTTAAAGTTTTAAAACCCGCTCTTGTAGCGGGTTTTTTCATGTCTGCTTGTTTTGCAGGATGTCATGATTTGAGCAATTCAGGCTTTTTCATGACTTGATTTTGCCGCTGCTTCAGGCACCTTTGCCAGGGAAAAGAAAGATCGGTTTCGAGCCCGGCAAAAATG
>JASURT010000230.1 GCA_030446435.1 Candidatus Ozemibacter sp. | reverse complement strand
CGGAAAAGCCTTGAGAAACTTTTTGTGAAGATCAATTACCTGGGCGTTGTAACCGCGCTGTTTCATTACCATGGCAACCGGAATCAGCCACATTGGTCGGCTGGTGCGAAAAAATTCATTCAGACCTTTGCTTAAAACTTCGACCTGACGGTCGGGGTCAAGGGCTTGCTGCTTCATCATGCCCAGATTGTAAAATGCAGGTGAATAGGGGTCTGGTTCATTCTCATCTTCTGACGGAGGCTTGATTTTCATCGCCAGATTGACCCATTCTCTCAGGGTTACAGGGTTTACCTCATCGCGCATCGAAAATTCGAAATAACCTGGGCCATTGGTTCTGAAAACCCGGCCAATATAGCCTCGCTGTCCTGGTGTTGGAAAAATGAAGCCGCGATGGTGAACATCCCAGCGGGCTTCGAAGATTTTGCTGGCAATTCCTTCGCTGGCGAAAAATTGAGCTTTAAACATCAGTCTGACCGGATGCCAGGTTGCTCTGAGAATTGTTTGCAGAAATTTAAAAACTGTATCAGGCATGAACCAACGGGCAAAACCGGTAGAAGTGAAGTCCATTTTTTTGCGTTCTTTCAGACTTACGATTGAAATCGTCTGAGAAAGGCGCCGTGGCCCGGAAGCAAGCTCAATAAAGTTTTCGCCAATCTTAACCGGGGTAAAATTGACCGGAATTTTGAATTCGACTTCATTGATGGTCAACTTGAACGTTTGCCCGACATCACCGGTTTTTACCAGGTTTATCAGTTGTGGTGGCTGTAAAAAGATTTCCGGCGGAATCTTAAGTTTTTTTACGAAGTGATCGCGAGTTAGAACCGGCAAAAGAATGAAAAAGAAAAAGGGTATGAATGCCAGAATCGAAACGATCAAGCCTTTTTGAATCGGCGAAAGTCTTTTCTCTTCGACTTGCCAGCTCTTCTTTTTTTTCTTTTTCTTCTTTACTTCTTCCATTTACAGGCCGCCCGTTTCTTCCGGATCTTCCTGTATATCCTGAAGTAATGACGTCGCTTCTTCATACAGCGGGCTTTCAGGAAAATCTTCTTTTATTTGAATGAATACTTTAATTGCCTCATCGATTCTGTTCTGAGCGGTCAAGATTTCGGCCTTCATGAAGAGAAAGCGGTCTTTGAGGGTGTTTGAATCACGTGCGACCGGGTGGCTTTCAAGCAGAGCCAAAGCTTCCTGCCAGCGATTCGAGTTAACCAGGGTTGCCACGTCTATTAGAAAAGATAGTTCTTCAATATTGTCGAGATTGCCTGATATCAGTTCGATTCCCTCCTGGGCCAGGTTGGTTCTTGCGTTTTGCCCAAATTCAAGAACGATTTTTTCATAGAGCTCAAGTGCCCCTTTAAAATCTTTAGTGAACTTTCGGGATTCGGCCAGGTAAAAAATTGCTTCGATAAAGGCTTTTGTGGTTATTTCACCGGTCGAAGAAGATATGGCCTGATTGTAAAAATCAATAGCTTCCAGATAATTGCCTTCGTTAAAAGCGAATGCACCACGGTTCATCAGAATATTGAAATGATTGCCATTCGTGAAGCCTTTGTCAAAAAGCTCGAGACCATCGCGGTCCAGACGATAAAACTCAAGTCGATAAAGGTCGGGTGGCCCAAACTCATGAAACGAGACAATATTTTTTGCGCACAGAAGCGGGCTCTTTTCATTCGTGCTTAAAACCACTTCTTTGCAGATGATTGCCGAGGGTTGCTGTTTATTTTCTGAAGGGAAAACCCTGGAAAAGGTTTCGTCGGTTCGATAGATGTAAGGCATCACATCGATTCCATCAGGGTGTTTCAGCAGGGCAATTATTTCAGCCTGATTGTCGGCATCGAGGTCGAACTTTCTCAGTTCTGCCGGAAGAAGGCCATCGTATGAATCTATTATTTCGCGCATTCCGCCGGGCTTTCTCAGGACGAGTTGTGCGGTTTCAATCTGCTCTGGTTCAGGTGTTTCGATCAGCATTACTTCGCCGATTCCATCAAGTTCAACCATGATGGTCTCTTTGGCGATGCTGGTCATTTGCAGAGTTTCTTCTGCATATGCGCCTGAAAGCAGGGACAACAACAAAACTGTCTGGAGCAAAGCTTTTTTCAAACGTTCAACCTCTGTAATGTCTGATTTACCTGGTCCTTCATTTTTTCAATCGCTTCTGCAGCTACTTCAGAGACCGGGGCCATGCGACTGCAGCCGGAAGCGGGGACATGACCGCCGCCGCCCATGGAAACGGCGACCTCTTTTACATCGATACCGCCTCTAGACCTGAATTCGCAAAAAGCCATGCCGTCATCTCTTTCGAAAATCACTACGCTTGCCAGGGTCGGTTTCATCGAGGTCAGAATATTGAATATTCCGCTGGCGAAAATATTCGAAATCTGCGCGTTCATTTTTTGAAGATCTTCATTCCTGATTACCAGTGTTGCCAGAGCATTGTTGCATTCAAGTTTGAAGTTACTCAGGCCGAAACCCTGAACGCGAAGATCGGTTTCACTTCGGCCTGAATTGAGCATGTTCAGAATCGGTGAGTTGTCTACCCCTGTTGATAAAAGGTGAGCGGCGGCCAGGTGGGCCGTATGCCTGATGCCTTCGTTTTGAAATGATCTTGAATCTGTAATCAGACCAAGCATCAGACTAAGGGCGACATCTTTGTCAAGGGGCAGCCCGGCAGAAACAATTATTCCGACCACCATCTCGCAGGCCGAAGATGCTTTCGTGTCAACCAGATTTACATCACCATAGCCGTTGTTGCTTGCGTGGTGGTCGATGTTTATCAAAGTTGTTTTGCTGCGATCGTAATTGTAGGTGATTCCGGTTCTGGTTTCATCGCCGGTATCGATGATGATAATCAGGTCATGATCAGAATCAAGCTCGTTCTGGCCTTGATAGAGTTTTACTTCAGGAAAAACGAAAGCCATGCGTTCAGGCACGCCGTCTAGAAGTGCCACTTCTACTTTTTTTCCGGCTTTCAGCAGAGATTTGCTCAGGCCTGAAACTGAACCGATGGCATCGCCGTCTGGGCGAAGGTGTGAGGCTATTAAAACTGAATTGCTGTTGTTAATCAGTTCTATGATCTTGTTCAGATCAGAACTCAGTTCAGTCGGTATTATGTTTGAGAATTGCGTTAACGTCATCAGCCATTTCCTTACAGTATTTTTCAGCCGGCCCCATTTCAAGGGTGGCTCTTTCAAGATGATCAGCCATGAGATCTCTGACTTCGAACCAGCAGGTCAGTCTGGGTTCAAATTCGCAGTATTCAAGCTGAACATAGGGGGCTTTCAGGTTCGGGTCTTTTTGCTGGGCTTTTTGAAAATATTCGCTTTGCAGTGAAGATTTTCGCACGGGCATATAGGTAGTTCTAATGCTCCATTCAGCGCCAATCTCGGTTGAGGTAAACCATTTGACGAAGTCCCAGGCACCGGCAATTTTTTTCGGGTCGCCATTGTTGAAAATGTTGATGTTACTGCCCGAAAGAATTACACCCTTCTTAACCTGCTTCGGCAGCGGGGCAACACCAAAGTCAAAGTCAATGCTGTTTTCCATGAAAACCTTACTGACGATGCTGCTTTCAATGATGCCACATTTTCCGGCAATGAAATCGTTCTGATGATCGAAACCCTGGCCTTCGATGGCGATCTTTTCGCGCAACATTCCCTGTAGAAAGGCAAGGGCGTTGATTGCCGGTTCTTCATCAAAATAAGATCTTTTGGCGTCTTCAGTTACGATTTTGCCACCGAACTGAAGAATGCGGTTGAGAAAAGACCAGACATTGGCTTTACTGCAACCATAACCATAGACTCCGGCATCTTTTTCATCGCCGGTGTTCTTGTGGAATTCTGTTATCTGTCGCGCGTAAGAAGCCAGTTCGTCGAGAGTGGCCGGGCCGCGATCTGGGTCTAAACCCACTTTTCTGAACATGTCTTTATTGTAATAGAGAACCGGAACACTTTTGTTGAACGGAAAAGAATAAAGCTTGCCGTCAAAGGTGTTGTTTTCTAAAAGAACCGGTATGATATCGCCTTTGATATCTTCAGTTTCCGAAGCGATCAGATCATCAAGACATACTATTTTCTTGTGCTTGATGAACTTTTTGGTCAGTGTTTCGTAGTTTTGTGAGATATCAGGGGCTTCTTCAGCCACGAGAGAGGCCAGAACCTTTTTTGCCAGAGTGTCATAGCTTCCCATGTTGATGCTTTTAATGAAATAGTCTTTCTGACTGTTATTGTAGCGATTGACCAGATCGTCCATGACTTTGCCCAGCGGGCCACCCATGGCATGCCAGAAAACAATCCGCACCCGGCCTTCTATTGATTCGGTGGTTCCGCCGCCGGCTGTTTCTTTGTTGTGTTGCATGATCAAGCCAATAATGATTATCCAGACGATTAATACACCTATTAGAAAGTTGCGCATTTTTACTCCTTCATTCCTGTCATGGCCTGTGATTCAACAAATTGTCTCTGAGCCAGGAAATACATGATGACCAGAGGCAGAATAGTCATGGTAGAAGCAGCCATCAAAGGACCCCAGCGGGTTCCGGCTTCACTCGAGAAATAGCTGAGGCCGACCTGAATAACGCGCAGGTTGGTGTCGTTGGTTACGATCAAAGGCCAAACGAAGCTGTTCCAGTTTGCAAGAAAGCAGAAGATGCCAAGAGTGACCATGGGCGGCTTACTCAGCGGCAGAACAATCTTGTAGTAAAACTGAAATCTTGAACAGCCATCGATTCTTGCAGCTTCATAAAGGTCTTTGGGCAGCTGCAGAAAGAACTGGCGCAAAAAGAAAACAGAATAAGCCGAAGCCAGCCACGGAACGATGAGCGACAGGTATGTGTTGATCCAGCCCAGTTCTGAAAGAAAGATATAGTTCGGAATCAGCAAAGCCTGTTGCGGAATCATCATGGTGCCAAGCATCATCATAAAAACTGCGTCTTTGAACGGAAAGTTGAAAAACGCGAACGCATAAGCCGACATCGATGCGAAGAACAATGAACCTGCGGTAACAGTTATGGTCACGAAAAGAGTATTGAGAAAAAAGCGATAAAATGGCTGGGCATTCCAGGCGTAACTGTAGTTGTCCCAGAAGCTGAACGGCTTTTTAATTCTTGGGTTGCGCTGTTCTTTTGGCTTTGCCATCTCTTCAGTATACAGACGCTTTTTTTCTTCCATTTTCGCGATGCGCTCTTCGTCTTCGGCACTGTTCAAAAAGCCCGGGCGCAGGCTGTCAGGCAATATAGAGATCGATTTGCTGGTGCTGAGAATTTCATCTTCACTTTTTACAGAAGTGGTAAGCATCCACAGAAAGGGGAAAAGCATGAAAATCGAGCCGATAATCAGCAGAATGTGAACCGGAATATGTTCGGGGTGTTTGATTTTTTTCATGGTTTTGGTTCCCCCTTATGAATAGTGAACTTTCTTCTCAAGATAGAGCTTGTTGAAGAGAGTTACGCTGAAAATAATCATGAACAGAACAAAAGCTGCGGCAAGTGCATAGCCGAATTGAAACTGTTCGAATGCTTTGCGATACAGATAGTAGACGATAACCATTGTGCTCTTGAGTGGTCCGCCTCTTGGGGTCATCATGTAGACTTGCGAGAAAACCTGAAATGAGCCAATGCTCGACATTACGAAAATAAAGAAAGTCGTGGGGGTCAGCAATGGCCAGGTAATGTGGCGAAACTGCTGCCAGCGGCTTGC
>JASURT010000229.1 GCA_030446435.1 Candidatus Ozemibacter sp. | reverse complement strand
TCTTGAACCATCAGGGTTGAGAAAAGAACCGTCAATGGCCTCTTTTATCAATCCGACGGCCATGGTAATTCCGTAGGCAAGATGCGCGGAACCGATCAGGCTTTTAATATGCAAAGCCAGTTCGGCAGATTTTTTAATATGCAGGGCTTTGTCATTCTGAAACTGCTCTCGGGTTATGGTTCGGCCGTTATGTTCGGTATTGATGTTATCGATGCTTTTCTGCGTATGAGCAAACATTCTGTCAAAACTGTCCTTGTAAAAAATTACCGGCAGATGAGGCAGAAAAGTCATCTGAAAGGCACTTTGCATTACCTTTCTCGCCTTTGCCAGGGCATCTGAAAATATTGACGCCTCTAAACTCTGAATCGGCAGAAGCGCCAAAAACAGCCCCAGCAAAATTACAACCTGAATTCGTTTAATCATGTACATAAGTATAATGATTTTTCTAAATTCCGGTAAGGGAATCTATCTAGACGAGGCGGGCGCGAAGAATATCGTGCAGATGCAGAAAGCCGACGACTCTGGTGTTTTGCACCACAGGCAGAGATGTAATTGACTTGTCTTCCATGGTTTTCAAGGCTTCCATGGCAAGGCGTTCGGGCGAAGTGTTTCTTGGGTTTCGCGTCATTACTTCGCTTACTTCGACATCGAGATCAATTTGAGCACTCTTTTCAAAATACCTTCTAAGATCACCATCAGTAAAAACACCCTGCAGATTATTGCTGTCATCGACAATCACCAGCGCGCCGAAGCCCCCGCGAGACATTTCAACCACAGCCTGCCGCAGGCCCATATCAGGACGCACCAATGGAATCTCGTCTTCGCTATGCATCAGATCGGCAACGGTAAGAAACCTTCGCCCAAGGCTACCTGATGGATGCAAACGGGCAAAATCTTTTTCTTTGAAACCACGCGCTTCGATCAAAGCAACGGCGATGGCATCACCAAGCGCCATTGATACTACCGTAGAACTGGTCGGAGCAAGATTCATGGGGCAGGCTTCGATTCTTACCGAAGAATCTAGTACAACATCAGACATTTTTGCGAGGGTCGAATCAGTGTTTCCGACCATGGCAATCAAACGCGCCCCTACTCTTCTCAGGAATGGAATGAGTCTGACGATTTCTTCAGTTTCGCCAGAGTTAGAAAGTAAAAGAACCACATCCTGATCGGTAACCATACCCAGGTCGCCATGTAAAGCCTCGGCGGGGTGCAGAAAGAAAGAAGGGGTGCCGGTGCTTGAAAGAGTTGCAGAAATCTTTTTGCCCACGAGACCCGATTTGCCCATTCCGCAAACCACCAATCGACCAGAACCGGTCAATATCAGGTCTACGGCGTCTATTAGTTCGTCGCCGAGTCTTTCTCTTGCTTCTCTTATCGATTCAATTTCTATTTCAAGGGCTTTTTTAGCCGAATCAAGGACAGAAGATTGCATTGAAGCGCCTCTTAATTGGTTTTGCAGTAAAATAGCATTATTACCAGTTTCTTACAAGATCTGAAATGGTCGCAGATAAAAAAAGCGCCGCCGGCAGTCGGCGGCGCTTTGAAAGAAAGCTTAGAACTTTATCTTCTTATCAACGACCGGCACCATATCGGGGCCAATAATTGTCAGATAAGCTTCAGAACCTTTTTCAAGGCCGATATTAACCCTGGCAAGACCTTTGTCATTGGCAATAGAAGTACTTACCAATTCAAGGTCGGCGCTGTAGCAGCTTACTCTTGCGCCCTTAACCGGTTTGCCCGATTCATCTTTAATGGTAACCATAACCTGACTTTCGCCTTCAATAGATTCGGTTTTAATCTTACAGCTCGGGTTAAATGGTTTTCTGGCGCGAATCAAAGTAGTTCCATCACCGAAAAGATGCCATTGTTCCATCATCTTGACGCCTTCGCTGTGTTTTTCAACACCATAAATCTCAAGGCCTTTAATTATGCCGTTGGTCATGAGTCCACCGACGGTCAGATAGGTATCGTTAATTATGAAGTCTGTTACGATGGCAGCCTGAACTTTGCACGGAGGCACCCAGGACTGATTGGTTGTAGAGCCAAAAATAGCCACAGCACCACGAGGATTATCGATATCGCCTGAATTCATCCAGGCCTCGCAGAACGAGTTTTTGCCGACAAAATCACCATTCACACATGCCACACTGACTATAACCGGCAACTTCAGTCCATTGGCGAGCTTCTGGCAATCCTGAATGTTAAAGCCCGAAGTAACCCATTTTTCGGCAGAGCCATGACCAATATAGTTGATCAATGACACGCCCTGATTCACTGAGTCGAAAACCTGTTCTTTAAGCGTGCCTGAACGGGCTGCTGATCTCATTGAATACATTGGCAATGAAGGCCCGCCGCCCATTGGAAAATGCGGATGAGGCCCACCGAAGCCACCAGGGAAAGATCCGGGGTAATCGTTGCCCGGATAAGGATAGCCATTGTAGCCGCCAGAACCAGAAGATTGTTTCGGCGCGTAAACTGTGTCGAATTCTGCAAATCTGCCGGATTCAAGCAAAGCAACCTTCAATTCGTCCATGCGTTCGAAATCAGTTGGGGTTCCTTCATTACTTGCGATTCCAAGGGTTCTGCCATACCATGCGGCGGCATCGCCTTCGCCTGGAAACTGTTCATAGTTGATAATTTTTGCCACCTGATAAGCCACCTGCTTTTCAGTTGAGGCTGAAATTCTGCTGATAATAGCATCTGGAACATGATCGTCACCGGCAAGTTTGACATAAACGGGGTCTGAGTCAGCCCCTTCGTTTTCGCCCTTATTGGTCGGAATCTGTTCGGCATCACCAACCAGAATCACATGCGAAAAGCCGCTTTCGTCGAACTGCTGTTGAAGAAAATCTTTTATATTTTTCTGGGTCGGGCCACTGATTTCAGAAACGCTGACCAAATCGGTTTTCAAACCACATTTTTTCTTCCAGGCCACCAACGGAAGCATCGCCTGACGCAATTCATCAGCTGCAATGATTATCAGCCGACCATTTTCGTTGACCGGAGCGAGTCTTTTCGGCATGGTTGAAAAGTTAAGAAAAGCTTTGCGGTAAATCGGCGCAAAGTCCCGGGAAAGCTCAGATCTGCCGCGGTGAACATTTGGGCCACCTTTGCCTTCATACTTTACCCTTGCCCTGATGTAGGAATAAACACGAAGTTTATTTTGAACCGGGTTGTATTGAACCGGAAAAACCTCAAGTCTTAGACCACGAACTTCACGAAAAATGAACGGGCGTGAAATTTTTACAATCTGGCTGCTTGACGGAAACCAGGCATTCTTTTTGTATACAGGTCCCGTTTTGAACGCAACGCTTTTCGGGTCGACATTTCGGTTAATTGCCCCACGAGAAGGAACAACCGGTCGATCGAGTTCAACTTCAGTGAATTTTGATTCGAGAATTTCAAGTTTAGGGCGACCTTCGGCAGAAATCATAACCAGGCCGGTCATTACCGGCAACGCCGGATTACCCTTGCTGACGAGAAGTTCTGCATGGTTCATGTAGAGACCGACAAAATCGGTTCTATTCGCTGTAAAGTTCACTTTGCCCAACTCTGGCACGGTAACATGCACTTCCGCCTGCAAACTTCGATCGGTATCGACGCGAATCTGCGCCATCAGCGAAGCATTAGCAAAAACGGCAATAAAAATACTCAGCAAAATAAAATAAGCTTTGCGGCTGTTTTTCATTCTTCACCTTTCCGTTTGTTTAAAGTATTTATAATTTTAACATATTAACTTTCCTGATGGTCAGCCAAATTTAAGCTTTTTGCCTTTTGAGACCAGAATGATTATAATGCCGACAGGGAAGACCTATGAAAAAAGAAGAAAACAAAGCGAACAGCTGGCTCGAGCTTGTAGTTGATTCACTTAATACCGGTACAGATGAAGAAAAGCTGATCGCGCTGGATTTTTTGAGTCAGCAAAGCACTTTAACAATCGACATTTGTCGGGTAGTTTTTCCATTGGTAAAAAACAATATTCTCAATCCCGACACTCAAATAAGGTATTTTGCCCGTAAAGCAAGAAATCATATATTAAGCTGTTTTCCTGAAGTCGAACCAGAAAAGCAAACGGCAAAACCAGTTTCCCTGGAACTAAAAGAGGGTGAAACCCTGAGTGCTGAACAGATTTTATTTCACAAACTCAGGCTTGGCAGTCGATACGTGGTTTTTGAAGCTCTTGAAAGATTGACCGAGAGCGGAGACTGTTCAATTTTGAATCCTTTACTCGAATATCTCGAAAGAGAACAGGATGAGTTCAAGATTTCCTATGTTTTAAAAGTGCTGCAAAGACTTGATGATCCAAGGGTTCCTGAAGTTCTGATGGGTTATCTCGATCACGAAGACCCAAGAGTTGTTGCAAACGCACTCGAAAGCCTATGCAACTTTGATATTTCGGAAGAAATAGATCGTCTGATTGAATTTTCAACCTCAGCTGACAACCGAATCAGGGCAAACGCTATTCAGGGTTTGTTTAAATACAATCAGGTTCTTGCAGAGAAGCACATATCAGAAATGATTTACAGCAACAACATTGCTCTTCAGGCTTCCGGTGTTTATCTTCTTAGAACATTGAGACCTTCGAACCTTGGCGAGTTACTTGAAGTTGCTCATCAGTCAAGATTTGCTTCAGTAAGAATAAATGCTCTCGATATTTCTCCGCCCACCGACGACGAGAAAGAGCTGAACGAACTTCGCAAAAAGCAGGACCTCGAGCAGCCAGACCCACGCCGAGATCTGTTTTTAATGGGCGTTTTTCTTTTAATAGGCTGTTTTACCCTTATGATTTCAGAAACCCAGAACAAGCACCTTCTTTCTCTGGCTTTTCTCGGTATTGCGACCATCATTCTGCTTATGCACGAAAAAGCCCGGACCAGCGTTCAAAAAATGGCCTTATCGATGGGTTTCATCAGTTCTCTGGCCTGGGGAAACACCCGCCTGATGATTTTGCCCGCCCTGATGGGCCTGTGGCTAACCTGGAACACACCCAGGCTCAACAAAAACGGCAAACTTGAAAAAGCCAAACCCGAAAGTATTTTCGCCTGGTTCTTTGCTCTTGGCGCAATCATCATCACTCAGCTGATTCAAAATGAACTGGTTCTGGTGCTGAATCTTTCTCAAAAACTTGCCGAAGCGGCGACAAAGGTACCCAGACCGATTTTGGACATCGTTACCCGACACGAGCGTTTCGAGCTTATAGTCTTTGTAATGGTTTCGGTAATGACCATTCTAATCATGAAGCTCAACGACTGGTTTCCGCCCAAAAAACCAGAGCAAAAACCCTTAAAAAGACTTATCACCGTTACCGTGGTCTGTCTGGCCCTGATTTTGATTGTCAATCTTTCGCATATCTTTGGCATCAAATTACAAATCAGGGTAAACAGCCTTAAAAGTGCGTTAGAAATTATCAGACAACTACTGCCACCAGCACCGTAAAAAACCGGGCAACACAAAAAATCTGGCTTGCCCGGTAATTATTTTCAGAACAGAATTTTTCAGCGGCGACGAGCTGAGGTCTTCTTTGTTGATTTCCCCCAGACCGCGAAACCATCGCCACTCATCATAAGCTTGAAGCCTTCGCCTGGGGTCCAGTCTTTTGTTCCAAGTTTCAATGCAATCTTTTCATCGACAAAAGCAGCATATAAACCGTCTTCTGCCTTCACAATCCTTACCTTGCTGCCGCTGTTGATGCGAT
>JASURT010000228.1 GCA_030446435.1 Candidatus Ozemibacter sp. | reverse complement strand
CCATCAGGTAAATAAGGTCACCTGTTTCTTCTATCTTTTCGCCTGATGGTTCAAGATAACTGGCCAGAAAACCCGCCAATAAAATCATCAGCAGGCATATGACAATAAATTGTATTTTGCTTAATTTCATTGATTCTAATTGATTGTAACCGATTTTCTGATGCTTTGAAAAAAAATACTCTGCATTTTTTACTTGGCTTCTTTTCCGGGCAGCAAAATTTTGCATTTTACTATTGATCTGTTGTAGACTGAAGATGACCAGATAAGTATGGATAATGGATTAATAAGGTGGTCGTAGTGATTAAACGTATTTCTATTTTAGTTCTTCTTTTGTCTATTTGTATCTCAGCCTCTGCCCAGATTTCCGGCAAAAACTGTTTTTATGACGTTTTCAATGAAAAAGCGGTTGGCCATGATCTGGCTAATACATACCTGTTGATGTACACAGCTCTGTGCTCGTATGAGAACCAGCTCAACACAACAAGTTATTCTGAATACAAGAAAAAGTTCCAGGAAACCTTTCTTCCCCTGGGAATGAATAGGTTTGATTTTATAAATGTTCGACAAAAAACGGCTGACACTCAGGCTGTGGTCATGTCGAACGACAAACTTGTCATAGTTTCTTTTCGCGGGTCCGAGCTTAGTTCCAACGGGAAATTCAGCCCGGTGAAGCTCGTTTATGACTGGCTTCTAACTGATTTTAATTTTTTCAAGAAACGTGTTTTGTGGTGGGGCTTTGGGGTTAAAGTTCATCGCGGTTTTTATACCGCAGTAGATATTTGTTATGATGAGCTTCGAAAAATTGTTGGTGCCCATCTAAGCGGCACCGCAAAGAAACTCTGGATTACCGGCCACAGTCTTGGTGCTGGTATTGCCCCGGTTTTTGCTTATCGACTCGCCGAAGATGACGTGCCCATCCAGGGAATCTATACATTTGCCGGCCCACGAATCGGTAACGACACCTTTTGTCGCAAATACAGCAAGAAGTTTCCTGACCATCAGAGATGGGTTTTCAACAATGATATAGTCACCAAACTGCCATTTAAAAAAATGCGGTATCAGCATTTTGTCGCACCTAACAATATTTATGAAGACGGCAGAGTTGTTTTGCGTGATGCCGAAATGAAGGGCCCGGGAAAAGTTAAGTCACATGTGCCTACTTCATACATTCATGCTATTTATAATCTGCTTCCGCTCGATATGCGAGACAGGGTGCCTTTACCCCCTGCGTTTCGTGGAGCGGATTTCTCTGACGCAGAGTTAGAGAGAAAGATCAACGCTCAAAGCGAAGACTGATTCTGGTCTGATTAGTTTTCTCAGCCTTTTTCATTTCTGATTGCCCTGAAGTCTGGGCCTGATTCTTCGACCTTCCATTTTTGATCTCGGAAATTTTTCAAGAGAAAGAAATCACAAAGTGGCACGCTGCTTGCTGGTTTATATTATTGTCCGATTTCCTGATCAAAATGTGGTAAAGGTTGCTACGAATACGTGAGAAAACAGAAAAAAACGTCCGTTGGCTGATTGTTCTTTCAACAGGGCAAAGTAGAGGTTGAGAGTTTGCACCTTTTCCCCAGGATATTTTTAACTTATTAATTATTCTAATCGTAATGCCATGGAAATTGGACTAAAGGCTGCCTGAGGGCAAAGTTGCCCTCGGGCCGGCCTTCTTTTATTGCGACTGAATTGTCGCATTTTCAGACATTTTATGTCGCACTCAGGGTGTTGTTTCATTTATAAATGGCTGTTCTGACTTGCTGAAAATCTTCAATTGAAGCAACAAAGCAAGTAAGAATGGTTCCTTGCCGATAGCCGAAATTTTATGTTAAGCTTTCATTACAATATAAAAGTATGGGATGTACAAATGAGAGATCAAAATTTTGAGAATCTTCTTGACCGTGCACAGGGTTGCCTTCTTGGGCAATTTTCGGGCGATTCGCTCGGAAGTCTTGTTGAGTTCATGAGTCCGGTGAAAATAAGATCTTTGTACCCGGATGGGTTGAAAGAGCTAAAAAGTGGCGGAACCTGGAGTACCATAGCTGGTCAGCCCACCGATGATTCAGAAATGGTACTTGCTTTGATTTCAAGCCTGCTTTCATCTGGTCGATATGACCCAGAAGCAGCCCGAACCGCCTATCTTGCCTGGCTTAACTCAGGGCCTTTTGATTGTGGGGTTACTATTGCGCAAGGTCTTAACGGTTCACCCAACTACGAAAGCCAGGCTAATGGAGCCTTGATGCGTGTTTGCCCGATCGGCATCATCGGCGCGAAAGTTCCTTTGGAAGACGTTGTTGAGTATGCCATGCTCGATGCTGCCATTACCCACCCTAATGCCGTCTGCAAGCAGGCAAACGCTTTGATGGCTGCAGCTATCTCATTCGCTATAACAAACGGGCCGGACCCTCTCGAATTGTTTGAAAAGATCAGAGAGTGGGCAAAAGATCTTGCGATTGACGATTCTTTGGTGCAAACCATTGAAAAAGCTGCCATTGCTCCGCCAGACGACTTTATCGAAAACCATGGCTGGGTTCTCGTCGCTTTTCATAACGCATTGTGGCAGTTGCGCAACGCCGATTCTCCTCAATCAGGAATCACTTCTACCGTTATGCAGGGCGGTGATGCCGATACTAATGCGGCAATATGCGGCGCATTGCTGGGCGCTGTTTACGGTCGAAAAAGATTTCCCCCCCAATGGGAACAAAGCATTCTGAATTGTCGCCCGGAAAAGGGTTGCTCGGGTGTTTATCGACCCAGGCCACCAGAGTATTGGCCCCATAGGATTTTTGATTTTGCACAACAGCTTCTAACTGAATATAATGAGCTGAATGACCAGGAATATTCAGAAATCAAAGAAAAAGCCGCAATGTGATGCCCGGCAGCCTTCGGCATTTCTAAACTGCCATGCCAACCTTACCGCATCAATTCTTGAAAGCATCTCTGACGGGGTTTTTACCGTTGATCTTGACTGGAAAATAACTTCGTTCAATCGGGCCGCCGAACTCATAACCGGCATAAAGCGCAAAGATGCAATTGGTCGTCGCTGCTGTGATGTTTTCAAATCAAGCATGTGTCAGACAGACTGTGCTTTGAAGAAAACTTTGAGAAACTCAACCCCGGTCATTAATCGTTCGTGCTTCATTGTACGGGCTGACGGAAAAAGAATTCCGATCAGTGTTTCAACCGCGGTGCTTTATGATGAATCTGGCGCTGTTATCGGCGGCGCAGAAACCTTTCGGGATTTGACCGAGATTGAAGCCCTTAGAAAAGAGCTTGATGGACGTTATCGTGTCGGTGATCTAATCAGCCGCAGCAGTACAATGAGAAAGGTGTTCGAATTGATTTCTGCGGTTTCTTCAACCATGTCTACGGTTCTGATACAGGGCGATACCGGTACCGGCAAAGAACTGGTCGCCCGAGCCATACATGGTTCAACTGATCGGGCCGAGCAGCCATTTATTGCAGTTAATTGCGGTGCTTTGCCCGATACATTGCTTGAATCTGAACTTTTTGGGTATAAGAAGGGGGCTTTTACCGGTGCTTACAATGATAAACCCGGTCTGATGAGTCTGGCGAGAAATGGCACTCTGTTTCTCGATGAAATCGGTGAAGTCAGCCCGGCAATGCAGGTAAAGTTGCTTAGAATTCTACAGGAAAGAGAATTTCAACCTCTGGGCGGAACAACTCAGCTTAATTTTAAAGCAAGAGTCATTGCCGCCACAAATCGTGATCTGGTTGCGATGGTGAAAACCGGAGCTTTCAGAGAAGATTTGTTTTATCGTATCAACGTAATTCGAATTGAGTTACCTACCCTTGATCAGCGAAAAGAAGACATACCAATGCTGATTGAATATTTTATCGAAAAGTTCAATCATATTTATGGCAAAAACCTCAAAGGATTTTCGAATGAGGCCCTGTCGGCCATAATGAATCATAACTGGCCAGGAAACATAAGAGAACTCGAAAACGTCGTCGAAAGATCGGCAATTCTTTGCAGTGGCAAAACCATCGGAATTAACTGCCTGCCCGAAGAGCTTTTTGGCGAAGGGCATAACGAAAACTCTGATATTTTTACGCTAAGGGGTTCAGCCGAGGCAAAAGCCATCGAGAACGCTCTGATACGAAATGGCTTTAATAAGGCAAAAACAGCTCGCGAACTGGGTATTCACAAAGCCACTCTTTATCGGAAGCTAAAAAAATACGCAATTAAGTAGTCGCAAAACTGCGAAAATTCTTTTTGATTTAGTCGCAAAAATGCGAACAAAATGTCTTTCGCCATAGTGAAAAACTAGACGGCTATCGCTGTGTTCCTTATTCTATGCAGGTCTTTCCTTGTTGGCATGATTGATGCTCATATGTAAGTGGAGACAGCAAATGAAGATCGCACTCAGCATTGCAGAAAATCGAATCGCGCCACTGTTCGACGTGGCTGATGATTGTCTGTTGTTCAGCTTCACCAATGGAGAGTTAACCCCGGTTGGCAGTCTGAATCTGACAGGCATCTGCGGACCTGTGCGGATTTTCAGGATTGCTGAAACTCAGGCAGATTATCTGATCTGCGGTGCTATTTCCCGACAATACCAGCTGATGGCTGAAGCGGCCGGACTGGTAATAATCGGATTTCTATCAGGTGAAACAGAAGAAGTTTTAGAAGCATTTTGTCTGGATTCCGAACCGGGAATGTCGAAATTTCGCATGCCGGGATGCTCGATGGGCAGACAAAGAAGAAGGCGCTTTGGCAAGAAACGTCGTTCTGTTTAATGCGCTTAACATGAAAGGAGAATATTATGCCAGGAAGAGATGGAACAGGACCCGTGGGCAGCGGTCCCGCAGGATTCAGGGGTAGAATTAATGGTGGTTGTGTCGGTTCGGCAGTTGATAGCTATGCAAGACCGATGAGAGGCGGCCGTGGCGGCAGAGGTGGAGGTCGCGCCCGTCTCGGTGTTCGGGCAAGAAGTAAAGCCTGGGGTGCTTATGACCCCGACAGCGAACTTTTACCGGACAACGAAAATGAGCTTGCTGTAGGTAGTGACGATTCATTGCGACGCACTGTCGAAGAGCTGAAAAATATGGTAATGCAACTTCAGGCCCAGCTGACTGAAAAAAAAGCTGTGCAAGAAGATGAAACAGCAGAAAGCAAAAAGTAAAATCGATTGTAAGGTGCAAGAATGGAAAAGAAAAAATCACAGAATATGAAGAACTATGACTTCGAAGAAGGCTTTATTTTTACCGAAAAAAATCAGATAGGCAAGACCATTGTTGTTCTTTCTGGCAAGGGTGGAGTAGGGAAAAGCACCGTTGCGGTGAACCTTGCTTCTTCACTTGCCGGGCAAGGATTCAGCGTCGGTCTGCTAGATATTGACCTGCATGGGCCGAGTATTCCAACAATGCTGAATTTGAAAGCGAAGAATGCCGAAACAATTGGCAAAAAGCTTGTTCCTGTTAATTTTGCCGGTATAAAGGTAATGTCCGTCGGCTTTTTGCTGCGCAAAAAAGATGATGCCCTTATATGGCGCGGGCCAATGAAGGCCGGTGTAATCGAACAGTTTGTCAACGAAGTGGCCTGGGGCCGACTTGACTATCTGATTATCGATTCACCTCCAGGAACCGGCACTGATTAAGAGTTTTTTAAAGTATAATAAACTCTACAAGACCCGCAGAAATGCGGGTTTTTTGTTTTTATAAATCATATTGAATTACAATGAA
>JASURT010000227.1 GCA_030446435.1 Candidatus Ozemibacter sp. | reverse complement strand
AGGGTTTTTTCAGGAATTGTTGCAGTAAGAGCGGCAGAAGACGAAAGAAATCGCCAGCTGGTTTTACAAAGCGGTATGAGAACGACTCTTTCGCAAAATGACAGAGTTGCAGAAAAACCGGCTAAATTTCAGCCTTCGGTCATAGAAACTTCATTGGTCAGCGAATGGGAAAGTCGCTCGCTGATTTCCCGGCCTGCGATAACTGAGCCGGCTTCGCCGAAATTGCCCCCCATTCGACCCGAAATAGAAACCTCGCCAACCGATCTTCCACCGGTTGATCAGGTAATTGGCAAACCTTTTACCGCGCCCGACAGCGAAGAAATCAGCCGAAAAACCATGTTGATCGTCAGGCAGCGCTCGGCGTTTCTTGACAATCTTAGAAAACAGCAGCTGAAGAAAGATTCTGTCATTGGTGGTGTCATGACCGCAAAGGATGACATGTATAAAGATGGGCATAATCGTGAACTTGGGCAGCATGCTAGACCCCTGAGTCTGATTCGTGATTCACGTGATCACGAGCGCGAGTATGCCAATACGAGAAACCGTATGCTTAGAGTTCAAAGCGAGATTCGCCAAACCCAGCTGGAAATGAGTTCTCTCGTGGCAAAATCTTCGCCTTCTTCTTCGCAGCAGAAAAGTATCGCAAGACTGCAGTCAGAACTGCTTTCGTTAAGGGATGAACACCGTGCTTTGGTGCAGAGATTACGGGATTTTGAGAATTTAAAGAGATAATTTTTTCTTAACCCATTGACAAAGCAAGAAACTGTTGGTACGATTTAGTTTAACTTGAGTTCTTAATAAGTTTCAGGAGGATCCATATAGTGAAAAAGATCGAACTCGTGCGTGAAATCGCAAAAACAACCAACATGACCCAGACCCAGGCCGCTCAGGCTCTCGATGCTACTTTGAACATCATCAAAAAAGCATTGAAAAAAGCTGACGACGTTCGTCTGGTAGGTTTTGGCTCTTTTAAGGTTACTAACCGCAAAGCCAGAACTGGAATCAATCCACAGACCAAAAAACCCATCAAAATCCCCGCATGCAAAGTTGCTAAATTCGTGCCAGGCAAAGAACTGCGCGAAATGATCAACAACAAAAAGAAATAATTTTCGATCAAAGAAATGGGCCGCTTCAATCGCGAAGCGGCCTTATTTTTTTGCCATAAAACCGCGTTGTGAATTAAGGCTTGCCGAACATACCAACTATCAGGTAAATTATTGCTCATATGAATACACAGAAAAAACGTCTTGGTGACATTCTTATAGATTGTAACCTGATCTCAGAAGAGCAGCTGAAACAGGCACTTACTTTCCAGAGAGAAAAGGGGCTCAAGCTGGGTGAAGCTCTTTCTGAGATGGGACTTGTAACAGAGGATGACATTATCTGGGCTCTGGGTAACCAGCTGAATATTTCTTTCATTCATCTGAACCCGGGTATTGTTGATAACGAAGTTATGCAGATGGTGACTCCTGAATTTGCCAGAGACCATCGTCTGATGCCACTTTATAAAGCCGGAAATCAGCTGAGCGTCTGTATGGTCGACCCTCTCGATTCTCGACCCATCGAGTATCTTGAAGGTAAATACGGCGTGACCATTTCTGTTTCAATCTGTACTCTTTTCGATTTTGAACAGACCTACGAAGCAATTTATGGCCCTGTCGATGTCAGCGAAAAAGTCGCTGCCCAGGAATTCGATAAACTCGATACCAGCGAAAAGCAGAATCTCGAACGAGGAATTCCCAAGGGAATGGAAGGCCCGGAAAAAGTTATTAACTACATTCTCGGTCAGGCCATCATCAATCGGGTTAACCGAATTCATTTCGAGCCTTCTGAAAAGGGCGTAATCATCAGATTCAGGTCTAATGATGTTTTGTCTCGAAAAATTGAAGTGCCGATGAAGGTTCATCACGAGGTTATTTCACGTCTCAAAAAACTTTCGGCGATTGCCGAAAATGATTCCGCTCGTGAAAACGTTCAGGTCGGGCATTTTCGCGTGACCGTTTCAAATCGCCAGGTGAACGTACAGTCTATTTTTTACCCGACTGTCAATGGTGAAATGGTCATTCTCAAGCTAAGTGATTTCGGCAGTATTACCGAACAACTGGGCCGAAGCGGAAAAACCGAGCTTGAAACCATCGGCAGAACAATTCATACAACACATGGCGTTCTTTATATAACCGGTCCTCGTGAATCAGGACGAACAACCACTCAGTATTGTCTGCTGAGTAGCTATAACGCTGATCTTAAGAAAATTGTAACGGTTGAAGCCCCTGTTGTTGCTACTTTGCCGCGAACGACCCAGATACAGGTCGGCGCCGGTGGGGTAAACGATCATCTTCAGGGTATAAAGCTCGCCCTGATGCTGGATGCCGATGTAATTTATGTCGATCAGGTCGAATCGGCTGCTCTTGCCGAAGAAATCGGCTTTGCCGGCCTCGGCGGCAAAACCATTCTGACTTCTTATCTCGCTCATGATGCGGCCAGTGCAATTGTTAAGCTTATTCAGACCGAAGTTGATCCGGTTGTTATTGCTTCTTCTCTTTGTGGATTCGTTTGCCAGAGACTTGTACGCAAGATTTGTCAGCATTGTCGCGAAAAAATCGACATGCCTGATGAATTGAAAAATAGAATCGGTGACGAAGACCAGAGTAAACCGGTTTTTGTCGCTAAAGGCTGCGAAGGCTGCAACGGCACCGGATATTCAGGTAGAACTCTGATAACCGAATTTGTTCCCGATAGCCCAACTCTGCGCCAGATGATCATCAATCGCCAGAGTTATCAGGATTTCAACAATTTTGCCCGCAAACAGGGTATCAAAAGCCTTGAAGAACAGGCGTTAGATATGTTGCTTGCCGGTGAAACGAGCCTGGAAGAATTTATGAGATTGTTCTAATACTATGAGTGATAATTTTTTTGGAAAACTATTTGGCGGTAATTCTGACGAAAATTCTGGCGACGAAAACAAGCCCAGAAGTCCAAGGCCACCTCAGCAAACGCCAGCCAGACCGGCTTCGCCGCCTCCGGCAGGTGCTCCGGCCAGACCTTCAGCTCCTCAGCAACCAACCAGACCGGCTGGTCCGCCTCCTTCACAAGCACCGGCCAGACCCGCGGGCCCGCCTCCGTCGCAAGCTCCTGAGCGTCCGGCCCCCTCAACAGGTGTGCCGACAAGTCCAAGGCCCACAGGTGTTCCTTCTGCTGCCGCTCCTGCAAGACCCGCGAACCCGGCCCCACGGGCTCACGCGCCCGCCGGAACAATCGGCGGCGGTGTCGCTAACAGCGAAGAATACAGCATCGATGATTTGCTAAAACTGATCGTTGAGAAGGGCGGCTCGGATTTGCATCTCACGGTTGGGTCTCCGCCCATGCTGCGCTTACAGGGCAAACTCTGGCCAACCGATCTTCCTATATTGTCTGGTAAAGAAACCAGACGCCTGATTTACCAGTTCCTTACCAATGAATATCGGGAACGCCTCGAAAAAGATCTCGAACTCGACATTTCATATGAACTTGAAGATGTGGCTCGTTACCGCTGTAACGTTTTCTTCACCAGACTTGGCATGGGTGGGGTTTTTCGTGTAATTCCAACCAACATCAAGTCTCTTGCCGAGTTGAAATTACCTTCGGTTCTTGGCGAGCTTGCTCGCCGCAACAAAGGTCTTATTCTCGTAACCGGACCTACCGGTTCAGGTAAATCAACCACTCTGGCCGCGATGGTCGATCAGATTAACAGCGAACGACAGGACCACATTCTCACGATCGAAGATCCGATAGAATTTGTGCATAAGCATAAAACCTGTATCGTTAACCAGCGTGAAGTCGGACCAAACACCCGATCATTTTCGAACGCACTAAGATCTGCATTGCGTGAAGATCCCGATATCATTCTCGTCGGCGAATTGCGTGATTATGAAACCATTTCTCTGGCTGTAACAGCCGCAGAAACGGGCCATCTTGTTTTTGCTACCCTGCATACTCCATCTGCGGCACAGTCGGTTGATCGTATTGTCGACGTTTTTCCGGCCCATCAGCAAGACCAGATCAGAACTCAGCTCGCCGATGCTCTTCAGGGCATCATCGCCCAGCAGCTTATTCCGACCATCGATGGTATGAGTCGAATGTGCTGTCTTGAAATTCTTATCAACACTCCTGCGGTTTCGAATCTTATTCGCGAAAACAAGACTTTCCAGCTGCCATCGATTATGCAGACCAGCAAACAACTGGGAATGCAAACCATGGATCAGTCACTGATGGATCTGGTAAAACAACGCAAGATTTCTCCGCAGGAAGCATATCGAAGAGCTTTTGACAAGAAGGCATTCGAGCAGTACAAACCCAGAGAATTCTGATTCGTTTAAATTATACCTGCATCAGGGGTAGTGCCCATTTTTGCAAAGGTTTTGTAAATAGTTCGCGCCCGTTCGATAAAGTCGATCGGGCGCACTATATTTATAAACTGGGTTTCGTTATCGATTCTGATTTCGATTAGACCAAGGGTTTCCAGAAAGTTAACCGTTTTGCCAATTTCGAATTTTTCAAGCTTCATGCTTCTGGAAATGCTTTCGACAAAAACTTCATATCTGATTCGATTCAATCTGTCATGTTGTACCAACAGGTCAAGGGTTTCTGTGATGACCGTGTAAAGCTCGGGGCTTTGGGTAACTCTGTCGTTGGTTTGGCGAAGCCTTGTTACCAGGGCTTTGAGAATCGCAGTGATCAGTCTGGGTGATTGTTCGATGAAGTCGTCGAAATCTGCCCGTGAAATTTCGGCAACCTTTGCCTTGGAAAGAGCTGTGGCCGAGGCAGTTCTGAGCTGGTTTCTCAATAGAAGCGCCATTTCGCCAAAAACCGTTACCGGCTTCACGATGCCAAGAACGGTTTTGCTTTTTCCCTCTGTTATGGCTATTTCAATGGTTCCTTCGGTAAGAATGTATGCGGTATTGCCGATCTCGCCACGATGAAAAATTTTCGCGCCCTTCTCATATTCCCTGATTTTTGAATCCATAACCCAACCTTTTTTAAAGCATTTTTCTCAAAAATAATCGGCTTAAACGCAAAATTCAAGCTAAAAAAGGCTTAGGTGTCATGTTTCTAAAAACAAAGTCCGATCGTCATGGACTTGGACATAACGACCGGACTTTGTCTTCAGAAATTGAATTGTCGGGAAATCAGCCGCAGCGGGTTTGCTGGTTAATCTGTGGCATTTCAGGCCTTCGCTTGCTGGTTTTCAGACGCCTGATTCAGGTTGAAGTTGCAGTTGGGGCAAAATTTCCAGCCTTTTTTTACTTCTTCATTGCATTCTGGACACTTGCTCAGCGGTTTTTCGATTTTTTCACCACACCAGGGACAGTTGCTGAATTTGTCTTCGACATTACCTCCGCAATGCTTACATTGTCTTATAAGCTGGGGTTCAGGTCTGATGAGAAGATAAACGACCAGCCCGAATACGTTGGTGAAAAGGGTGAAAGTTGCCCACAGAACCGGACGACTGATTCTTCGTTCCTGAGCGTCGGCGAGAACGAAAATCGGCGGTGCAAGAATCAGAAACAGAAATATTGCGGGTGGTAGAAGTGTCATGATTATTCTCAGCGCCAGAAGGCCGAGAAGTAGAACACAGATGTAAAACAAAATATTCTTGATGGTAAGGTCTTTTTTATCAGGAAGCATCATATTGGTTCCTCCAGTTAAAAGCTCTGCGTCAGCAGGCGAAAAGTCTCAG
>JASURT010000226.1 GCA_030446435.1 Candidatus Ozemibacter sp. | reverse complement strand
ATTTTCTCAAAAACAAAAGCCGCAAAGACCGGCCGGCGAAGCAGGATGCTTCGCCGCGAACGAGGCCTCAGGATGAGGCTTCGAGTTCGCGTGCCGGTCCACGCGAGCGTTGTTTTTGCACAGAAAATCGAGCAAACGTAGATGCATGGAGTTGAAATTCCTGCCGGCACGTCGCCCCAGACGGAAAGCGGTTCGTCAGCGAGCGTATGAGTTAGTGGTGGGGGTTTTCCTGGACGAGGCGGTAGGCTTTCATTACGGCTTCTTCGGCCATTCGCACGTTCATCGAGTCTTCGTAAAATTTTTCCGGAGGTGAAAAGGCGTCGTAACTGCCGAGAATCCAGTAGGTTGTGGGCAGACTGTTAAGCGCCAATGCGGTTGTATCGAGAACACAATCATGGCAATCACACATTTCATGCTTCTCGATCATTTCGGCCACAATCTCGAGAACCAATCTTTCCCACATATTGACCATTCTTGAAAAATCATACCTGTCAAGTGGTGGACGATCGAGTATTTCCATAATTTTTTCCTCCGCTTACCGCCTATTTAAAACCTCTGATTTTACAATCAAGAACCATTATCTGCGCTGATCTTACCCCATTGTAATCATTCGCTTCAACATGAAAAACCAGATCGCAGGTTCCGTCGCGAATCGAGTCGGGTGCCATCAGATCACCCATGTTGAAGCCGATGCCGAAAAGACTGCGGCCATTTGCGCGCCTGAACTTGAAGCGCAGGTGGTTTTTGCCTTCTCCGACCTTGCGAATTTCCTGAAATGGAGCCGAACGAGCCATGAAAATCGGGGCCGGGTTCTCGATACCAAAAGGCGAAAACTTCAGCAGATCTTTGAGAAACTGCTCGTTAACCTCTTCGATGGCCAATTCGGCATCGATCAGCCATTCAGGCTGCAAATCTTCGGGCGAGATATTTTTGCCTGCGAATTCGCGCAATCTCGTTCTGAACTGATCTACATTGTCAGGGTTCATGGTCAGGCCGGCCGCGCCAATATGGCCGCCATATTTTTCGAGAAGATCCGAGCAAAAGTTCAATGCTTCGATAATATTGATTTCTTTGAAACTGCGAGCCGAGCCGAGAAACTTGCCCTGATCTTCAAGCAATACGATGACCGGGCGACAATAATCGAGCATCAGTCTGGTAGCGACGATTCCGGTTACACCCTGATTTTTCATCGGCGCAGCCACCATCAGAATCAGATCATGCTCCAGATCGTTTTGCTCGAGCAGATACTGCTTTACTCCGTTGTAACAATCTTCGCCGAGTCTTTTTCGCTCGTTGTTAAGCTCGTAAAGATCGTTGGCCAGCTTTTCCGCCTGCGAATCGTTCGAGGTGGTCAGCAGGTCGATCGCCAGTTCGGCGGTGCGCAGTCGACCGGAAGAATTCAGAATCGGAGCGATGCTGAAGCTAATATCGCGTTCGCTTACCTGCCGTGCTTTCCAGCCCAGATGATTGAACAGGCAATTCAATCCCAGTCTCTTGCTTCGACCGACAAACTTCAGACCCATCTGGGCAAAGGCACGATTCTCGCCGTGCAATGGCACCATGTCGGCGATGGTTCCGATGGTGAGAATATCGAGACTTCTCTGCCACAAGGCCTTGACCGCGGGAAGTTTGCCTTCGATACATTTGAGATATAACAAAGCCAATGCCCGGGCCCCCGAGATTTTCTCCAGGTTCATTTCCCGTTTATAGGCCTCTTTGTCGGCCTGTCTGAACTCAGGCATGCAACTGGCGACAATTTTTTCAACACAAACCGTATCGGGCGACTCGGTCAGACTGATGATTTCCGGCATCATTTCACCGATCAATGCGCGTTCGGCCTGATTATAAAAAACCGCCACCGTATTGATCATGGCCTCACGATTGATGTTTTTCACCGGAGAAAAGCCTTCGGTAGGCGAAAAACGCACCACCTCGATACTCATATCGGTTACATCGAAAATCATCAATGGCTTCGACAGTCGCTTTGACCGCGCCATTTCAAGGGCCAGAGCCATTTTAAAAGCAACCCCCACCCCGGCAATATCTTTTTGTGGGCAGCATGAATCGGGCATTTTCGGGTCAACAATTGCAACCGCTGCCGGAAGCTGGCTCGGAGCCTCATGATGATCGGTGATTATGACATCAATTCCCTTGCTGCGGGCATATTCAACTTCATCGATGTTGCTTATTCCGCAGTCGACCGTAACGATCAGTCTGATTCCATCACGCTCGGCAACATCTATGTAGTCAGGGTTCAGGCCATAGCCGTCTTCGATTACCGGCACCGTGAAATCGACCCGGTCGTGAAAACTGCGTAAAGTCTCGGTCAGCAAGACCGTCGAGGTAATGCCATCGACGTCGCGGTCTCCGTAAACCCTTATGCTTTCTTCGGTTTCGACGGCCTGCTGAATGCGCTTAACCGCAGTACAGACTCCATCGAGCATGAACGGCGAAAACAAAAACCGGCTTTTCGGCGAAAAATAGCGTTCTATCGCCGTCGGATTATCGATATTGCGGTTCAGCAGAATTCGCAGAAATATTTCCGGGAACCCTGTAGTTCGAAGTTCTTCGAGTTTTTCTTCGGAGACTTCGAGCAGTTTCCAGACTTTATCCATTACTTTCCTAACTTTTCTATAGCGTCGATTTTACTTTCGTCTTCAAGCACTTCTAAAAAGGCGTTGACCACCTTCGGGTCGAACTGCGAACCCGAACAGCGAATAAGTTCCTTGCGGGCTTCTTCCCTGGGCATTGTATCGCGATAGGCACGCTTGCTGGTCATGGCGTCATAAGAGTCGGCAACGCAGATAATACGAGCCAGCAGCGGAATTTCCTGTCCCTTCAAACCGTCGGGATAACCTTTGCCATCGAATCTTTCGTGATGATACTTGATCAGCGGCACTTTTTCCCGCAGGAATTTGGCGGGCTCGATTATCGAAGCACCCCTTGAAGGATGCGTTTTCATGGTCTCATACTCGTTGTCGGTAAGCTTTGAGTCTTTGTTGATGATGCTTTCAGAAATGCTGATCTTGCCGATATCGTGCAACAGAGCGCCGACATGAATGGTTTTCACGTCTTCGGCGCCGAATCCCATGACTTTTGCAATTTCCATCGAGTAGCGGGCGACTCGTTCGCTGTGACCGCGGGTATACGGGTCTTTGGCGTCGATAGAATTGGCCAGGGCGCGAACCGCGGACAGGTAGCTGGCTTCAAGATCTTCATAAAGCTGGGCGTTGTGCAGGGTAACCGAGATCTGGGAAGCAAGGGTTACCAGCATTTCAAGGTCACTTTTGTCGAAAGCTTCGCCGGTAGTCTTGTCAGAGACCGAAAGAACCCCGAGCATTTTGTCTTTAACTCTTAACGGCACGCAGATCGAACTTTTGCCGCCTTCTGAATCGGTGCTGCCCGAGGATTTAATATCATTGATGATAATGGGTTCGCCCTTTTCGAAAACCTTGCCGGCAATGCCTTCGCCGACCTTGATCGGTTGCAGCTCATTCAGTTTCTTGCTGCCTTTGTAAAGCATGACCTGCAGGCTGTGGGTTTCTTCGTCATAAAGAATGACTGAGCTGGTTTTGACACCGCCAAGCACTTTGGCGGTCAAATCGAGAACCATCTCGAGAAGCTTGTTGATATCGAGCACCATGCCGAGGGTTTTTCCCACTTCGTGCAGAGTGTTTAGTTCGAGAACCTTGCGCTTCAGATCCTGCCACATTCGCGAGTTCTTGATGGCAATCGAAGCTTCACGGGCAACTCCCTCGACCAGACGCAGGTCGGCCTCGTTGAAAGGAGTGCCTGAAATGCGGTTGCTGACCGAAAGAATACCGGTTACCTTGCCCGAATGCTTGATCGGAACGCAGATTGAGCTGCGTCTGACAATCGCTTCATCAAGCTGAACGCTTTTTTCTTTCTCGTCAAGATCGTTGATCAATACAGATTCACCGGTATGAAAAACCTTTGCGCCGATACTGCGGTCGATGGCGACCCGGCGGTTTTCGGGAATAAGTTCGGGCTCGAGTCCCTTGGCGACTTTTATAATGAACTCTTCGCGGTTTTCGTCGACAAGCATCAGCGAACAGCGTTTAACTCCGCTGAGAATGTTGATAAGGTTGTCGACTATGCTTTCGAACAGGTGTTCCTGCTCGAGAATCGAGCTGAGAGTTCGCCCGATGTGCTGCAGAGTCGTCAGTTCGAAATTTTTCTTTTCGAGAATCAGATTCTTTTCGCGCAGATCTGAAAGATGCACGTTGATGCTTCTGGTCATGGTATTGAAAGAATCGACAAGCACCCCGATTTCGTCGTCGGACTGGTTCTCGACCAGGGCTTCGAGATCGCCTTCAGAAATGCGGCGGGCTGCGTCGGCCAGCAGCATTACCGGACGATGAATGATTCTGGCGAGATACCAGGTCAGCAGTCCTGAAAAAATTGCGCCAAGAAGCAGATAAAGCAGTGAGTCTTCAATGACTTTTCTGCTTTGAATTTCAAAAATGCGGTTCGAAAAAACCATGCGCAAAAGCCCGGCCTGGGTGCGGGTTTCCGGGTCTATAATCGGATTGGCGACCACGACTGTGGCAGGCAGATTGATGAACCCGTCACCTGCGCCGCTTACTTCCGGTGATGATTCGGCCAGTTTCTGCATCTGACTGTTGAGAATCTGCACTGAAAGAACGTCATTATCGGGAATATCGCGCGAAGTCAGAGACCTTGCGAGTCTTTCGAGTCCGGCGATGTTGTCGGTTTCAATGTAATTCAGGGTATGCGGCTCGATGGTTTTTACCAGAGTCATGCCCTTTTTGTTGATGTAGCTTTCGCTTAGATTGCGCCAGCGTGAAAGTTCAGACCAGCCCATTACCACTACCACAGCGGCAATAAGAAGAAACTGCAAAGCGAAAAGCTTGAATTTCAGAACGGATCTGACCTCGCGCCGGCGGGCCGAAAACTGATCCATGTGCTCGTTGTTACTTTTGTTTATCTGGTTCATCGACTTTCTCTTGTGAATCTTCAGCTGATTTTAGTGACCGCGAACGTTTTGCCGCCGCATCTGTTTCAAGAAATTTTATCATGTTTTTCACAAAATTCTCGAGTTTTAGGCATATTGAAGCTTTGACATTGTCGACCCTGGCCTCTGAAATCAGCCTGGAATGTTGCTGGAGCAACTCTGACGCCGAAAGATTTTTTTCGTAATTCTGATATTTAACCGAATCAGGAAACTTCGCCTGGGGCGAACCGAAATCGGTGGTAATGAAAATTTCGTCGTCCCTGAATGAGATCAGGCTTCGGTGCACGCCTCGCCCCACTTCTGAGTCAAGAACCAGCATGGCGATTCGACCGTCTTCAGAAGACAAAACTCTGCCCCAGGCCTGAAAGAGAGGCAGCTCGAGCAATGGCAATCTGAGATTCGCGATTTTCTGAAATCCGAGTTCAGTTCGGCACTTATCGCTGACTGCCGTGATTTCGTCGTAATTTTTCAGGGCTGCGAGCTGGTTGTCATCGAGAACTTCCGCAGAAAAGAAAGCTTCCCGCCGCGATGGTTTCCCTGGTCTGAGTAATGAATAACGGGTCGGTAACGGGTGCAGAAAGCCGTTGAGCAGAAAGTAAAAGATTCCGCTGCCGAGAATGCTCAGTTTGCTTGCCGGAAAGTCAGTTTTGTTCCAGAAGTAGCTGAACCATGCCACAAAAGCCAGCCCAGCCAGCAGATTACGCCAGGCCAGCCTGGTTCCGCCATAGCTTGGCAGCCT